>CACXEU010000098.1 GCA_902766735.1 uncultured Lachnospiraceae bacterium | reverse complement strand
TGCTGTTCAGCTATACACTTCCCACTATCTGGGCGTGTTCGGGACTTTCACCCGTTAGAGCGCGCCCATGGCGTGCAAACACAAAAACCAGCATTGCTTCTACGCAATGCTGGTTTTTCATTAAATCCATACCTATTATGTTTATTTTTTTGTCTTTACTTTCTTGGTTACCCAATCTGAATATAACACGATTGTCGCGCCGTCAATTTTTGTCTTCTTGATTGTTCGAAGTTTGATTTTATAAGTGGTACCCGGGGTTAGTTTTTTGAAAGTTTTCTTTGCATATGGCATTTTCACCTTTTTTGAATATCCTTTTCCTGACACTTCCGCCTGAATTCTAATTCCATCATATAGCTTTGGACTTCCATGCAAAATCAACTTCAGAGAAGTTTTTCCCCTTTTAACTTTCTTAATTTCCGGTGTGATTGGATCACTATCCGGCGTGATTTGATATATCTTTCCAGTTCCTGTTACAACAAAAATACCAACCGGTGATTTTTCTGAATATACTCTTGTCGAGGAATTATCCAAGAAAGCTCTTACCTGAAGCTTATGAAATCCTTTTCTGAGAGACACCAAATAGGCTTCCATCGTTGTTCCAATCAATCGCTCACCGTCATAGATTTCAAATCCCGTATATTTCTTTCCGCCAACAATAATATTAAATGCACCTTTAAACGAATTGATTCTAAGAATATACGGAACAGAAAGCTGCATTTTTATTTGAGCAATTTCTGAATAATCTGAATATTTTCCAGATAATGCGTTCAATGCTTTAATCTTATAATAATAAGTCTTTCCATATGTTACTTCCTGATCAGAATAGCCGCAAATATAATCAACTGCATTGCCTTCTACCTCTGCAATTTTCTTATAACTTCCATTTTTTGATGTGCTACGATAAATAGCGTAGGTACTTACATCTTTTTTCGCAAACCACTGTAAGATAATTTTATCCCCATCTTGCATAATTGAATCCCACTTGACCGGCGTTTTTTCTGATTCGGAAACCGTATACGCCTTTTCAACTTTCAGATTTACATTGTTTGTTGTTAATGCAGCTTCTGCTTTTTTCTCTGTTGCGAAAAATGCCGCAACCATAATTGCTGCAGTAACAATTCCTATTTTTAAATGTTTCATTTTTCTTCCTCCTGATTCTTTTTAAATTTTTCTCTCATTTGAGCCCAATCTTCGCTATTCTACCCTCCCAATTTGATGCAACTGTGTTTTTGATGAGGTGTAATCATCGAAACCGCTACGCTTGTTTCGAGATTGTGTCACGGTCGTCAAATACATAAAAGCAAGCTTTCTGCATTTTCCTCGTTATGTATACAAAAAAGAGTATCCCATAAATTAATGAGATACTCTTCTGAATCTTATCCTTCCTTCGGAATCATCTTCTCAAAGATTCGATTAAATACGTATGAATTAATCAATGCTGCCACGGAAAACCAGCAGGCAAACATTCCAACCAGAATCACTCCGTTTCCTTTCGGAAAAGCAAGGAGTGCCAGCACCGGTGACAGGGTAACCAATAAAATCATCACCGTCCATGGAAGTTGCGCCAGCATTAAAATCGTCGCATTCTTTAAGGTATTTTTTACTGTATTCTCATAGCCGCTTTGTAATACCAACGCGTAAATACAAATCGCCAATGCTAATAAAAAGGAAATCAAGAAAAAACCTAATGCCATGCTCTGCGTCTTAGAATCATTCATAGACCCTTTTACAATTACCAGATCCCCATAAATCAATCCAAATAGCACAAGGAAAATCAGCCAAATCACTGTGGATTTTTTAAAATTCTCTTTCATTGCCTTCAGAAAATCCCGAACTATGTATCCACTTTCCTTCTTTGCCTGCTTTCTCATCACGGAATAAAGTGCGGACGTCGCCGCTCCTATGGTAATCACCGGAATGCAGGATATTAAATATAGGACATTAATCATGATGATATCTCCGATGACACCTACTACGCCCCAAAACTTACTGTCGTATCGAAACACTTCTGCCACTCCTATCTGTCTACTTTATTTTCTTTACGGAATCCCGCTCTAATAACTCGGCCGGCAAAAATACCTTCTGATGATTTTCTTCCCCGGCGATTTCATTCACCAGTAACTCGATAGATTTGCAAACCATATCAAATCCCGGCTGCTTTACAGTCGTCAGCGATGGATGATAATATTTTCCAACATCCAAACCATCAAAGCCCATGACAGAATAATCCTCCGGAATTTTCTTTCCACTTTCCAATATAGCTTTATAGGCACCAAATGCCACCACATCAGAAATAATATACAGCGCTGTAAACTCCAGTCCTGATTCCAACAATTCCTTCGTCACTGCATAGCCGTTTTCTATGGTGTACTCCGGAATATCATCCTTCATAAACCGAACAAGTCTCGGATCAAATTCGATTCCGTTGGCTTCCAAAGCTCTCATATAGCCTTCCTGACGAAGACGTCCTACCGCATAATCTGTTTCTCTGCCGGTCAACATAGCAATCTTTCGATGTCCCATTTTGCAAAGATAATTCACCGCATTGAAACTTTCCTTCTCATCATCAATGGATACCGAAGAACAATGACGTTCCGGTGCATCCTTATTAAGCGCCACCGTACAAAGAATATACGGAATACCAATATATTTCAGCCGTTCATCCGCATGGTCAATCAAGCCCCCTAAGAAAATAATTCCCTTCAGTTTCTTTTCCTTTGCCAGCTCTAACGCCACACTGATTTCATCCTGCTCCTCCGTAACTGCCTGCACCAAGAACGAGTATTTAATCTTTTCCAGTTCTTGCTGAAAATATCCAAACATTCCCTGAAAGAACTGGTTCTCGATTCCTTTTACCAACAGTGCAATGGTGTTCGAATCTGACAACTTCAGATTTCTGGCACTGTTATTCGGTACGTAGCCACATTCCTTAATAACCTTCAGAATTCTTTCTTTCGTTTTTTCATTGATCCCAGGGTCATCATTAATTGCCCTGGATACTGTTCCGATTCCAACATTACAAATCTTTGCAATGTCCTTAATAGTAATATTTCCCATGTTGTTCCCTTTCAAGTTTAAACCGTTTCCAATCTCTACGGTCTATCTTATCACTCCATGAAAACTGTGGCAAGAACCTCTTGCCACAGCCCATCAAACTCTACCATATATCTCCATAGATTTACCAATTTTCTGGGCGAGTTTCTTGGTCAACTGCCCTTCATTCATTCTCCATTGCCAGTTATTTCCTAAAGTGGAAGGTTTATTAATTCTCGCCTCATCCCCTAATCCCATATAATCTTGAATCGGGATGATACAAATATTTGCCGTGGATGAAATCGCTAATCTTAGCATTTCGCCTGCAATTTCATCCTTCTCTAATTCTTTCCCTGTATATTCATTAATTTTTCCCACTCCGCTTTTCTGAATGTTTTCAATCCAGCCCTTCAGTGTTTCATTATCATGAGTTCCTGTGTATACCACACAATTCTTCTCATAATTATATGGAAGGTACTCTGCCGGACCATCCGATCCTCGTGAATCAAATGCAAATTCCAGCACTTTCATATTCGGAAATCCTGTTTCCCGGATTAGCTCTTTTACCGAATCCGTAATGAATCCTAAATCTTCTGCAATGATTTTCACATCTCCCAGGCAATACCGAATCGCCAGGAACAAATCAATTCCGGGACCTTTCTCCCAATGTCCACCGGCAGCATCTTCTGCATCGGCCGGTATGGAGTAGTATTCATCAAAACCTCTAAAATGGTCGATTCGAACCATATCATACATATCCTTGCATTTTTCGATTCGCTTAATCCACCAATCAAAGTTCGATGCTCTGTGAGAATCCCAATCATATAAAGGGTTTCCCCAAAGCTGTCCCTTACTGGAGAATCCATCCGGCGGACAACCTGCCACCGCTTTCATGTTTCCGTTCTCATCCAGTTGAAACAACTCCGGTCTGGCCCAGACATCTGCACTGTCATATGCCACATAAATCGGAATGTCTCCGATTATCTGAATTCCTTTTTCATTCGCATACCTTTTTAATTGAAACCACTGACGATAAAATTCATACTGTAAATATTCATGAAACTCAATTTCATAATACAGAGTCTTCTGATAGTGATCCATGGAATAGCCATACCGCTTTCTGATATCCTCCGGCCACTCTGTAAAACTGCCACCACCAAACCAATCTTTTAATGCCATAAACAATGCATAATCTCTTAACCAGTATTCGTTCTCTTTTTTAAATAAGAAGAATTCGTTTTTCTTATAAATCTTGCTTCTGACATACGCTTTTCTCAATAACTTGATACGGTTTCGATACAATTTATCATAATCAATCTTCTGGTTATCTTCTCCAAAATCTACACTCTCGCATTCTTCCTCTTTTAAAAGTCCTTGATCAATCAAGTCTTCTAAACTTATAAAATATGGGTTTCCCGCAAAAGTCGGATAAGACTGATATGGCGAATCACCAAAACTCGTCGGTCCCATCGGTAAAATCTGCCAATATTTCTGTTTGCTCGCCACCAAAAAATCAACGAACTCATACGCTTTTTTTGACAAGCAACCGATTCCATACTTCCCTGACAGGCTGAATATTGGTAATAAAATTCCTCCGGCTCGCATAACTCACCTCCTGTCTCTGACAATATAGAAACTGATCTGCCACTTTGGGCATTTTGGTTCATATATGTTGATATATCGTAAAAGAAAATCGTCTCATTCCAGTTCCCTTTTGGAAACGTTTCCTTTATTTGATAGTAACATATTTGAAGGGAATTTTCAAGAGAAAATGTTACCGGTCACTTAAAAACCGATTTGCAAAATACTCTTTGCAAATCGGCTCTTTAACGATTGGTCTATTGCTTAACCCATATAATCACATCAAGGCATCCAGCACTTCCGAACTTATAATATTGTTCCCCTTGAAATACATATTTTTTATATCCGTCAAAACGAATATTCACCTCATTTTTCCCTTGTACAATCACATCCCCTTTCAGTTTCTCTGCAACTTCTTCTTCAGAACAATTATATAAATCGGAATAATTATTGTGAGCAGTCCAAATATAATAGCTTTCCTTTCCCTGATGGTTTTCAAAAATATTTTCTGAAAAATATGGCTGAACTGCAGTTGCAAGATAATCTGTTGCAGCAATAGTCGCACCCTGTTCCCTGTATTTCGCTATCAATTCATATGCTTTCTCAGATCCTGAGTAAGGTTTTTTTATATCCATAAATCCGGCTGTAAAGCCACATACACACTGGAAAACAATCAGTAAAAAAACAATGCCTTCTTTCATTCTAAAACAACAATCTTCCTGTTTTCCCCGGAAATGAATCACGAAAAAAATCCCCAGAAAATATAAATATGTCAAATGCCATACGTTATCACCTATAAAAAAATAGCATCCCAAAAGAGGAACAACATACACTAAAATGCAAATCAACTTTCTCTTAAAATAAAACACAGCAAAAATAATCAATGCCACGGCAACAATACTATACATCACCGGAGATTGAATCCCAAAAGCAAACGTCGTAGTGAGAATCCAAAAGATTCCCAGAATTCCATGGCGATCACCTCCAATAATTGTTTTACAATCGGCTGGCGGAATCACTGTCAAACCAATAAAAAAGAGAATCACTGTGCTGATAACCAGATAATGCACCTTTATTTTGTCTGCTTCGCTCTTTTTATTCATCCATGCCTGAATCAGCTCAATATATTCATACAATAAAATGGATCCGGAAACTACGATTCCATAGGAACTCGTTAATGATAAAAGTATCAAGGTCACATAAAATCCCAGTGGTTTCTTTTTTCGTTGTTCATAAGTTAAAGAGAGAAGCATCATAATCGGGAACACCATAGAATAAGATCTTGCGACCACTGTATTCTGATATGCTACATAATAGGTAAACGGAAGAAACACTTTCCAATACCATGGTGCCTTTGTGCGAAATAATAATAAAACTCCAATCGACGAAAAAAACAATGGTAATAAAAAAAAGAAGCGATAAGTTAGTCCACAAATCTGACTCAATTTTACTACGACATGCCAAAGCGCAGGTGTCCCCTCATACCTCACTGCATTTATCAAATCCGTTAATGTATGATTATCTCTGGCAATCAGCCAGGCCTGTGCTTCATCTGCCCAAGGTTCATGATGTATTCCAACGAAAAAGCCTTGTGCGATAAAGAGTAGAAATGTGATTGCGAATATGATCTGCTGTTCTTTTTTTGATGGTTCCTTCATTTTTTGTTTTTCTCCTACAATGTCCGTCTTTTTTCTTCTGTATTTTAGCATAATATAATTGGGGCATCAATTCGAATCACTTCTCTTATGAACCGCAAACAGAGTTTGCGGTTCATAACTTCACTCGAATCACTCATCTTATAAAACGCAAACTTTGTTTGCGTTTTATAAGCCGTGTTCTGTCGCCAAATGCGACAGAACACAAAGGCATAAAAAAAGAACGAGACTTTCATGCAAGCATGAGTCTCGTTCTTTTTTTATGCCTTTGTGATTCGACGAGTTTGGCTCGTTACCTTCACGACTATTCTACTGTGTATGGCATTAAAGCAATGTTTCTTGCTCTCTTGATTGCTGTAGTAAGAGCTCTCTGATGACGTGCACAGTTTCCTGTGATTCTTCTAGGAAGAATTTTACCTCTTTCAGATACGTATCTCTTTAATGTTGCTACATCCTTATAATCAATTGCCTTATTTTCATTTGCACAGAATGCACAAACTTTTTTTCTTCTACGACCGCCTCTTCTTCTCATTGGAGAGTCAGGTCTTTCACTCTTATTATATGGCATAATGGACCTCCTATTTTTTTAATTAAAAATTGAATGGTAATCCGGAATCATCTACATTATCTGGGATATTCATAAATCCGTCTCCAGCAGGTGCTGTTGGGGCAGCTGCCTGTGGCTGATAATTTGCATTCTGGTCTGCTGAAGCCTTGCTTTCAGCAAATTCCTGATTTTCTACAACTACTTCTGTAGTGTATACTGTCTGACCATCCTTGTTCTGATAACTTCCGGTCTGAATACGACCTTCTACAGCTATCTTAGTTCCCTGATGGAAATACTTTTCAGCAAATTCACCGCTTCTACCAAATGCTACACATCTGATAAAATCAGCTGTCTGCTGATCTCCATCTCTTCTAAATCTTCTATCTACCGCTAATGTATATCTAGCAATCGCCAACTGGCCTTCTCCTGCAGTGGAATATCTCACTTCAGGATCACGGGTAAGTCTACCCATTAAAATAACCTTATTCATATTATCACTCTCCTAATCCAATGATTAAGCTTCTTCTACAGAAACTGTCATGAATCTGATAACATTTTCACTAATACGAAGCTGGCTTCCGATTTCGCTAGGTAAGTTTGTGTTATCAGTGTCAATAGCGATGAAGTAGTAATAACCTTCAGACATCTTCTGAATTTCGTATGCTAATTTCTTCTTACCAGCATCTTCTACGTTAGTTACTGTTCCGTTGAACTTTTCTACAAGAGCTTTTACCTTCTCTACCGTAGCTGTTCTTTCTTCATCTTCTAACTTAGCACTAACAACAACTGTTAATTCATATTTGTTCATGCTTTCTACCTCCTTTTGGTCTCTGGCTTTTTCCATAATGAAAAAGCAAGGAATTTGATGTCATAAGACACCAATCGCGTAATTAATATATATCACGAAACCCTATAATAACATAAAAAAAGCCCTCATGCAAGGGCTTTTTTCATATTTTATCCATTAATCCAGATTTAATTTTTTATCCAACATATGATATGTAATGAGTGTAAAAATTGTTGATTCGATTAAAAGTAATGCGCATTCATAATACATCGTCATACTGAAAATTTCTCCATCTGTCAGCTGGTCAAGATTACTTCCGACTGCAAAGAATGCTACCATGGTAATCACACCAATAACCTGATTAATAATATATACTACAACATAAGTAATAAATGCTCCTAATATTTTATGTCCATTAAATCTTTGACCAACACTGAAACAAAGATATGGTGTAATCACAATGTTATAGATTGATAAAACGATACACAAGATAACCACTATTGCAATCATCTGATTTCCATCCTGAATCACTTCAATCAGTCCAGTCCAAAAACTCTTCGCCTCATCTACAATGCCTTTACCGGACATAAGAATCAAAACTGATGCAATCAACGACAGGATTGTTGTTAATACCCATGTATAGCTTACCACAATTTTACTAATCAAGTGCTGACCGGTTGTAACCGGCAAAGTAAAGGATAAATATCCTTCATCCTTTAACATATTATCATAAAATCTCTTAATCAAAAAAATAATCGTCAAGGCGCCTACTGCCATCAATGACAAGAAATAGGTTAAAACCAAAATCGCTGCAAATGCGATAAACACTTTATTTTCTGTAATTGCTACTGTGGAAGAATCCTGAATCTCGATTACAATTTTGTTTATTATCGTGACTACAAGCAAAACAATGTATAACGGAAGGATTAATCTGCTTGTGGCTTTAAATTCATTTTTTATTAATTTTCCTAGCATTTGAATACCTCCCTAAATAATTCGTCTACTGATTTTCCATGTTCTTCTCGAATTTCATCCACACTCTTATGAAGAACCAATTCTCCGTTTTTAATCATTACCACATCATCCAAAACATTTTCAATATCAGAAATCAAATGCGTAGAAATGATAATGGATGCGCTCGGATTATAATTCGTAATAATGGTATTTAAAATATAATCTCTGGCTGCCGGATCCACACCACCAATCGGTTCATCCAGGAAATAAAGATCTGCCTCTCTGCTCATAACGAGAATCAACTGAACTTTTTCCTTCGTTCCCTTGGACATGGATTTCAACTTATCCTTCGGATTAATCTGTAATCGTTTCAGCATATCGTAAGCTTTATCTTCATTAAAATTCTCGTAAAAATCCTTGAAGTAATTAATCATCTGCTGAACAGTCATCCAATTATTCAAATATGTTCTCTCCGGCAAATATGCTACAACTTTCTTTGATTCCACCCCTACTGGATTCCCTTTAATAATGATTTCTCCGTTATTCGGAGTCAAAAGTCCGTTAGCTAATTTAATCAGTGTGGTTTTTCCACTGCCGTTCGGTCCCAGAAGACCAATAATTTTTCCACTCTCCACCGAGAGATTCAGTCCCTTCAATGCCATCTTGGGACCATATTTCTTTGTCAAATCTGTACATTGAAATATCGTACTCATATCTATTCTCCCTTCTCAATCAATGCTACAATTTCTTTTTTTTCAAATCCCATTTCTTTCATTTGGGTTACATAAACGCGGGTACACTCTAAGGCTCTTTCTTCCTTAATATCAGCCAGAATCTGTTGATTCTCTGTTACCGTTCTTCCAGCTGTTCGATTTGTCACTACAAGTCCTCTCTGTTCTAGTTCTGCCATGGCTCTTTGCATTGTATTGGGATTTACCGCTGCCTCCATGGCCAATTCTCTTACTGACGGTAATTTCTGACCGGCTGAATATTCCCCGGAAATAATCTTTTGCTCTATTTGTTCCAAAAGCTGTGTATAAATAGGTCTTCCATTTTCAAAATGCCAAGCCATCCACTCACCTCCTTTGTATTACTGTATTATTGTATTAACCACTTAATACAATAATACAACTTTTTTACTGATTGTCAACACTTTTTTTACATAGAACCAAAAAAACAGCAGCCCCTTATGGAACTGCTGCTCTCACTACTCTTCGATTTTTTTCTTAACGCTTTTTTCAAACGCCTTTCGTGGCATCATAACAATCCTTTCACATCCCCGGCACTTCACCTTAAAATCCGCACCCACACGAATGACTTCCCATTCATTGCATCCACAAGGATGTCCTTTCTTTAATACCACAATATCACCTAACTGATAATCCATTATTTTACAACTCTTCCAATTCCTACAATATCATTGATACTATTATAGGTAATGGTCTTTCCACCTTTCTCTACGACCTTTCCGTTTCCTGCATACATGGACACATGATAAATATCCAACGTTCGTCCCGGTGTGCTGTACTTCACGGCATTTTCATAATCACCATAGAAAATCAAATCTCCCGGCTTCATCTGATCAATACCCAAATATCCGTAGTAGATAATCTGTCCTTTTTCATTCAGATAATCAAACATGGCTCCTGCTGAAAGCGGCCATCCGATGCTACTCAGTTTCTTCTGATAATTATTATATGCCTTATATCCTTTCCACACTAATGCGGAGCAATCATAGTAACCTTCAAACAATCGTTTTGCTTGACTGTATTTCCAATGATTTACGATATAGTTCGCACGTTTAATGATTGTCTTCATTCCCTTTGCCGCAACTTCCACACGCTTGGAACAACGAACATTGCCCATCTGAATATCCACATAAACGATGCCTGCCTTTTTCGTCTTAACCTGCCCTTTTGAAGTTACCTTCGCAATTTTCTTGTCACGACTAATAAATTTCACCTTGGACGTTCCTGTACCGGAAACCTTAATGGTCTTCTTTGTTTTTGCTTTTAAAACCCCAGTAGCGCCACTGATTTTCGGAACATATGCATTGTACTTCACGTAAAACATCTTTCCGTCGACAAGTGCACGAACGGTTCCTGTACCATTGTTCAATGCTGTAAATGATCTCTTGGTCTGATAATCCTTACAAGAAAGAACGTTTTGGTCATAACTTCCCCAGATAATCGTACTGTAATCATTTAACCCCGTAAATGAAATGTACTGCTGCCACTGAGTACTACTATTTATTGCCTTATAAATTTTTAACTGATTCGCGTTTATCTTCGGGTCAGAAACGCGAACATTGGTTTCAAATTCTTTTACAGTTCCATCTTTCATGGTTACAGTTGCTGTCGCTTTGGTACTTCCTTCTTCCAATGTTTGTGCATTGGCAACAATCTTACTACCTTCTTCCGCTACAGGTTTTTCTAAAATCTTATCATTTTCGGTTCCCCAAACGACCTTCTTTACCTGCGCCTCATTCAGATTTGCAATCACCAAACGAAGCGGTTGTCCCTTTGCCCAGGAAATATAATCGAAAACCGGCTGATTATTCTCTGTATATCTACGAATGGCAACTTTCTTTGTGCTAACTTCCTTCTTCGCCACAACCTTGTCCAATGGATTCACTGTAACCGTACAGTTTCTAAAACCGGAAGTTGTTTTTGCGGTAATGACAGCCACCCCCGGATTCACCGCCCTAATCAGTCCATTTGCATCTACCATGGCAATATCCGTATTCGATGACATGAATTTCACAGTCTTATCTGCGGTTGCAATTAACTGGAACGGTTGTCCTTCCACCAATGTCACGGCCACACTGTTTAACTTCACACTTCTGCTGCTGTCTGCGATCGTCACAGAGCAAACATAGTACTTTGACTTGTATTTTGCCTTGATTTTAGACACCCCGTAATTCAACGCTGTTACTTTTCCTTTTTTTGTTACAGACGCTGCAAATTTATTCGAAGTGCTCCATTTCACCTTCGCACCACTTGGTATATTTAATAAGGACAAGGTAATGCTGCTTCCTTTATCTAATGACACGCTAGTTTGAGACAACTGAATCGGATTTGTAGTTACAGCAGATACCTCTGTTCCGAAACTTGAAAGCATCACGGCACAGGCAACCATACTCGCTATCATCTTTTTCAAATGTTTTTTACTCATTTTCTTACGTCCCTTTTCCTTCTTAAATCTTTTTTACTTTCCAACTTTCACTTTTTTAGTTGCAGACCATTTTTTACTTAAAATCATCTTTTTATCAACGACCTGATAACCACGAATTCTGACGAAAAGTTTTTTCTGTTTTTTCAAGAGTTTATGTGAAACTGTAAACTTCACCTTATTCTTCTTGTAAATTTTCTTCACAAACGGTGTACTGTTTTTCTTTGCTTCTTTTTTCGTTTTATAGAAACAGACCACATATCCATTTGCATTCTTCAATGGTGCTTTTAATTGAATGGTAGCTTTCTTTGATGATTTTTTCTTTACAACACTTTTTACCTTCACCTTCCCTAACGGCTTTACATTTTTCTGAGCAATTGTTGTGTCCGCAACTGTCGTGGTTTCTTCCACATAATGCTGCTTTGACTCCGGTGCAATTGTTGTGTTCGCAACTGTCGTAGTTTCTTCCACATAATACTGCTTTGGCTCTGGTGCCACCCTTGTAATCGTCATGGTTCCCTTATCTACGATAACATACCGCATGCTACTGCTAACTGCCATAGATTTATCACTGGCAATGAAATAACTGCGTATTGTGTAAATTCCATTTTTCACGAACTGTATATGGAAATAACGATCCACTTCATTCTTAAAGGAAATCTTTGTATTATATCCGGAAATGTCTTTCCACACGCCCTCATCATCCTTATATTCCACAAGACCAACGCCTGCCGGATCAGACCCGGTGTATGCTTTTACTTCCATGGTTCTTGTTCCCTGAATTCCTTTCTTCTTATCACAATATGTATCAGTATAAAATTCCAGAAATTCATCCAACTGATAAGCTCTCTGGGTACTTTCATTTTCAATTCCAATTGTGATGTTCGCGCCCAGGTTATCTAGTTCTTCCCAGTTGACTCCATCACCACCTTGGGCTGCAGACACCCCTACCGCCATTGACAATCCCATTGTTACAGTCAGAACCACTGCTAAAATTTTCTTTCTCATAAATCAGACTCCCTCCTCATTAAAATCCGGGGAAACAACCCCATTCTGATTATTATATATTTCACCTCAATCATCACATAGTTACTATAATTATAACATAGTTATATCCATAATCAAAGAAGGAAGTTTAGTCTTTCACTTAATAAAATGAATTGAAAGTAATAATCCTCGAAACAGCTACGCTTGTTTCGAAATTGTCTTACGGTCTTCAAATGCATGAAAGTATGATTTCTGCATTTTCCTCGCCATATATACAAAAAACCTGCATAAGCAAATGCCTATGCAGGTTTTCAAGAGGCGAGTACCAGATTTGAACTGGTGATAGCGGTGTTGCAGACCGATGCCTTACCACTTGGCTAACTCGCCATAATGACTCCAAGGGGATTTGAACCCCTGTTACCGCCGTGAAAGGGCGGTGTCTTAACCGCTTGACCATGGAGCCATAGTGCTGTAAAAATCTTTACAGCCCCTATAATGTATCAAATCAAATTTATTTTGTCAACAAAAAATATAAATTATTTTAAATTCCTGCCCGATTCCATCTCAAACTACAGAGATAACGGATTATGGTCATAGATAAAACTAAGTACTGCATTGTCTGCAATGGCTTCGCAAACCTTCTGCCCCCATCCGGTCGTACTAAATGCCGTCACAATGACACATATAATCCATAATACTGCCAATGCTTCTACCAATCCAACGAGAGCGCCACCCACTGTATTGAATCCGCTGATAACCGGTAGTTTTCCCATAACGTTCAGAACCCTGATTAAAATGGTGAACAGGATGGAAAGTAACACAAATAAAATAATAAAGGTCGATGCATCCAAAATCAAATCACATAGATAATTGGTAATATACTCATTCAGTGATTTTACTTTCTTATCCCCGTAATTCTGATTGTTCTTCTTTAAATCTTCCTTCACGCTGTTCGGCATCGGAAGTCCATCAATGATTGCTTCCTGACTTTTCGTACCGGTCATGGTCATATCCACTGTCATCTTCTCAATATGCTTATCCACATAGGTTTCCACTTTTTCTTCCACACCCTTAAATACAGGAGTTTCCCGAATGATTACTTTCGCCGGCGGTGTCAGAATATGAATCAACACTACAATCGCCACAATAGACAAAAGTGAAAAGGTCATTTTAATCATCCCTCGTTTTAAACCAATCAGAACCATGGCAATAGTAAAAATCCCCGTTCCGATTAATATTGAATTTCCCATTTGTATTTTCCTCCACTATTTAATCAGAATTTTCTGAATTTCTGAATTCGTAATCAATAAAAATTCCTTCGACTGCTTTAAAGGAATCATGGAGCTGATTTCTCCTTTAAAGGTGTAACTAAACTTCTCAACCCCATAGAACGAAATAATCTTACAAGTCAAGTCATCATAAATAAGGACATTGTCCTCTACCAAGTTAACCGTATGGAAGGATTGCTTCGTCGAGGTCGACATCACTTGCTTTCCGCTCATGTTATAAACTTGAATTTTATTCTGGGCACTTCCCTTTTCCTCCGAATAGGTGATTCCCACGTAATCTTCATTCATAAATACTTTATCAATGGAATGTTTTACTTCCACCTGTTCATTCAAGGACGGTTTATGATTTACATCAAAAATAGAAATGCTGTTTTCCCCAATGGCAACTGCCTTACTATCAGAAACAAAAGCCACTCGCGGAACAACTTCTTCCCCATAATCATCAAACTGCGCAGAAATCCGGTTCTCGTAATCTTTCCCATCTTCTGAAAAATCATAAAATACAATCTTATTGTCGAATACTCCATTTTTCACAGCAAGATAGGACACCATCATCTGTAAACCGTCATCTGACAAGGAAAAGCTTAGCGGATATCCGTTCTCATCAATGAGGGTTTTATGGGAAATAAGCTGAGTTCCTTCCACATCATAGGCCTCAATATAATTGGCATTCTGCTCTTCCTGAAGCGCTGCGACCACACCCTGAGATGCAATCTCTAACTGAATGATGGGATAATTAACTGAAATGGTTCCACATTTTCCGTCTTCATCAAAAACCATGATTTCATTCGTGTTCTTATCTGCAATTGCAATGTAATCTCCACACACATCTACAATTGGAGCTTTCATTTCATAGGCCACATCCCACTTTACTTCTTCTCCGTCAATATATGAAATTCCATCGTTACTGTATTTCACAACAAATTTTCCAAAAGGAATAAATTTACTGTTTTCCGTGCTCTTCATTTTTACTGAAGATAGGACGCTATACTGATTATAAGTCCGATATCGATTATATAAAAACAGCGCAAATAAAATCAAAATTAAGACAATCAGTCCAATAATTATTAAAGCTTTTCTATCATTTTTCAAAGATTTCAGGCTCCAACCATTGCCAGAAGTTCTTCTGTTTCGATCGATTACCTTTAGTTTCTTATATCTCATTCGTACCAAAACAACTCATCCTCCAATAATCTATAACGATTATACACTAAGTTATTCATAAAGGCACTCCCTTTTTTCAAAAGAACTTCACTGCCGATTAGGGTAATAAAATTTTCTCTCCTTCAATGATGGTGAAATTCTCGTCGATATGATTAATTTCTTTAATCTTATTTACCATTTCACTGGTTCCATAGTATTTCATACTGATATCATACAATGTCTGTCCCTTCTTCACGGTATGATAAGTACCGCTAAAAGAACTTTCCACATTCTCCTCCACCTGATTCTCATTCGTCTCAACCGTGGTTTCCACTTCTGCTTCCATTTCCGTATTTTCCTCAATTGTCGTTCCAACTACAGTCACCTTTTCATTTTCCGTGGTCTGTTCCTGACTGTAGGATTCGATTATTTCATTTACCGCCTTCGCTTCCTGATTTAAAGTATACCCTGATAACGTATTTTTAATGTTTTTTAATTCCCCATAATTATTCAGCATTACCACCGTTGAAAGCAATAATGCAATAATCAGCATTCCACTGATTCCATAGGCTAAACGTCCTTGTCTTCCGGACAATTCCACCGGATTATCCGTAAGTTTATCTTCTTTTTTCGTCTCAGTCTGTTTTTCTACTCCAATACTTCCCTGCTCCCCTTTTTTTGCTTCATTCACTTTGTTTTCTTTTTCTTTCATACTCTTCACATACTTTTTCATTTTCTCATTCTTTTCAAAATAGATATAATACCCTTGCTGCTTTACAAAGGATGTTTGTTCATAGAGGTAAAATCCTTCTTCGTTTTCTGATCGGTCTGCCACAAAACATACTTTATTGTTTCCGGCGAAGTTGTCCAGGTGAAGTTTTCGGATGCCATTCATATCTTCAGAAACTCTGTAAGGCACCGATGCATACCATCCCACAATATCTAATGCTTCGAAAAACTTCTTTTTTTCCTGATAAAGTTCTGTCCAGATTTCATCATTAAAAATAATGCTGTTTTCAATGATATCCTGAACTTCTATCATTCCCTTAATAAAGATATATGCATTTCCATCACTTACCTGTGTCTGTCCCAGAAATATCCCATACCTAAGGTCATTTTCCCGTTCCGGCTTTTTCTTCAACTGCTTCATTACATAATCTTCTATGTAAATCTTCTTGTTGGAATGAATCTTCCCAATCTGCCGGATATTTTTCGGTATTTTGATGTTTTCATGGCTTTCCGGTTCTTTACCGCTATAAACTTTTTCTATCATGACGCCTCCTCCTAATCATTACTTCTCCCAAAGACTAACACACGCCCTCTGTTTAAATTTGTCAAAACAGGAAGGTGCGCCCCCTATTTTTGCCGACAAAAAAAGTACCCTTTTCCTAAGGGTACTCTTCTTTTTACATATTTAAATTCAAATCTCCACAACCTGACTCAAAACTTCTCCAATTGCATCGTGAATCACCAGATCCGCTCTTCCATCTTTCGGTGTGGAACTCTTATTGATCAACACTAGTTGATTTCCTCTGTAATAATCGATTAATCCTGCTGCCGGGTACACCGCCAGGGATGTTCCTCCGATAATTAGCACATCTGCATTTGCAATGGCTCTCACGGAAGCATTGATGGTTCCCTGATCCAGTCCCTCTTCATACAAAACCACATCCGGCTTAACAAAGCCACCACAGTCACATTTCGGAACACCATCCATCTTCATGATATCATCCAGGGAAAAGAATTTTCCACAATTTTCACAATAATTTCTATGCACGGTTCCATGTAACTCATACACATTTTTACTTCCTGCTTTCTGATGCAGTCCGTCGATATTTTGGGTAATGACTGCTGTCAGTTTTCCCTGCTCTTCCAGTTTCGCCAACGCATAGTGGGCTTTATTCGGTTTCACATCCGGAAACAACATCTTATTCCGATAAAAGCGATAAAACTCTTCCCGGTTTCTCATATAAAAGGTATGACTTAAAATCGTCTCCGGTGGATAATCATATTCTTGATTATATAATCCATCCACACTTCGAAAATCCGGCACCCCACTTTCCGTGGAAACACCAGCGCCTCCAAAAAAGACAATCCGTTTCCCACCGTCAATAATTTCCTTTAATTTTAAAATTTTATCATCCATATGGCACTCTCCATTCTGTGTGATTATCTTGAAACGCAACTATAGTTTCATAATAGCACAACACATCAGGCACTTCAATTGAGCTATGGCTTTTGGGTTGGACGAACGATTAATATATAATCTAAAGGACATTAGCTTGCGAATACGCATTTAACCACTTTTCCTTTTTTGATTTGAAATTCAAAACCGATTCCGTTTGGATGTTTGCTCAAATATTTACATGACTTTATAAAGTTCTTTTTCTTTAAACGCTTTATCGGGCCTGTTCCGCCTGTTGAATAGAATTTTACTTTTTTTGATAACTGAAATGTTCTTTTTTTGTTTTTGTAATATTTCCATGTTCCATCAACAACCATTTTATCTAAATCTTCTCCACCTCTTAATGAACCATAAACAATCATTTTGTTATTCTTGAATATCACCTTGGAAATAACCCCCGTCTTATCTTTATCTTTAACATTCCTCTGGCAGCTACCTAAATAGTACCCGTCTGTTCCTTTTGCACTAACCTGATTTGGCGCAAATGTAAAAATCATTCCTACCGCCAATACAATAAACGCTACACCCATTCTTACTTTATTACTTGTTTTCATTTTAATTACCTCCTGATTTTAAACGATTCGGTAACTGTTTTTATAAAAACAGCTCCCGTAAAGTTTCGTTTCTACATTTGTAAAACTTATCTTCACTCACATTCTACAGCTGTAGAACATGGTTGTCAATACCTTTTTCTACTTTTGTAGAATTTTTTTAGTTTTCCCCCTTATTCCACGAGGAACTCGATATTTGCAATGGAAATCACATCCCTTTCCTTTATTTCAGTCATGGTATGAGGAGCTAATTTTATTTCATTCAAATATGTTCCGTTGGTAGAATTTAAATCTTCAATATAAAATCCATTGTCATCGGCTGAAAGTTTCATATGAACCCGGCTGACGACCGGACTGTCGATAATATAGTCACTGCTTTTTCTGCTTTTCCCAAAAATGCAAGGAAAAATATTCGGTTGAATCACAATCGGCTTTTCCAGGTTCCTGCTTTTCAAAGTAATAAAATAAGTACTTCCACTGGATGCCAAAAATACCGTGGCATCTTCAAAGTCCGCCTGAATACTTTCTGCTGCAGTCATTTCAATATCCGTGTGGTGTTCCAATTCTTCCTCATCCTGATATTTGTCCCGGCGAAACCACTTTTTTAACCAGTACCAAAAGGACTTCTTCGATTCCTCAATTTCAAAGATATTTTCTTCCTTCACATTGGATTGTTCGTATGCCTCTTTTCTTCGTCTTTCGCCCACCGTTTCTACCAGGTCCAGAATATCCTGAATACTATAACTGTCACTAATTGTAATTTGCTGAATTCCGTAAACGATTTCCACTGCATCCCGGTCATTGTGATCCACCCATTCCAAAAGACTGTCAAATAATTTTCTCATGGTCTCTTGTGCTTCCCCCTGGGAAACCGGGCAATAACAAAAATAAATTTTCTCATCTTTACGCCCCCAAAAAACACAATCCGGATCAAATATAATATGATTAAAATCCAATAGGTATTCCCGCATCAGATCACTGACTTTCTTTAGCTGTTCTATGAAACCAATGACATCCTTCCTTCCCATTTGCTTTCTCCCATACACCGCCGGCAAAGAAATTTTTGAGGTTGTCTCATAACAAAGTTCCTTACTATTGTTGAGATAATTGATTTTCATTGGAAGCAATTCCTCAATCTTATTATTTAAAATCATCTGGAGCTGATAGTCGTTTTCATCAAACTCCACAGAGGGAATCACCATATAACTATGGCTTCCATCTTTTTTATACTCAATTTCCATTCTCGTTTTTCCTTTCCGCCTGCTCTAAAATTTCCCTGGCAACATATAGCAGAGATGTCGACATATTCTTTTCAATGTTCATACTTTTCGGTTCGAATCCTTCAGAAAAAAGTTTCTCAAAGCCAAATACTTTCAAATGGGACGTTCCCCTTACCGTCACCTTGTAACTGTCTAGTTTTTTTTCAATTTTCACAGAAGGCTTCATTATGAAAAGCGGCGCCTGTTCCACCTGTTCCTGAACCTTTTGACGAAATACTGCTTCCTTCTCCCCGATAGATTCATTAGCCGCCCCATAAGCATAAGCTTTTATTAGTAAGGCATCGCGGGTATATAGCGTGAAGCAAACCAGCACGATTATGATGACCATAATCAATGACATTACAATGGCAGCTTCAAGCGTGATTTCCCCTGATAATCTTCTGTTCTTCTCATTCATTCCATTCCCCCTTTACTGAAACACCAACTGTACCACGGAAGCTATGGCAAGAAAGGGAACAAAGGGAATCCTACTTCTTGCACTCATCTTAAAGATGCTGATTCCCAAAACTGCCCACACCGTACAAAGAAGAAACGCCCACACAACAATCCGAAAGCTTTCAACCCCCCCCAGACAAATCCCCATTGCCAAAATCACAAAACCATCTCCCAGTCCAATCTTTTCCCTTGTCATAATTGCGATTCCAAGAAACAGTATTCCAAGAACTACCCCCATCCCCCAGTTCATTCCTATGCTCTCGTTTTTCACTATATGTGCGATAATTCCTGCAATGCTTACCATTAAACATAGGGATGTATTTACCGTTCTTTTTCTTAAATCACTTATTCCACAAACGAAAAGAAATAAGATTATGCAAAGATATTTCATCTCTTATCCTCCACACACACTGCAGGGTTTTCTCTCCCCCACATCCTTTTTTTGAATGGATATGACATACCGGGTAAGCCCGGAGCAGTTAATATCCATATGATACCTTTTCCCATCTGTTGTAATGTACACCTTCGAATTCCATAACGGATTGTTCTTCGCACAGATTTCGCAGGGAGAATACTTCGCACCATAACGGTTTCGAAGCAACGTTACAGAATCCAGTTCCACCGGCTTTTCCTGAATGTTTAAATAACGGCAGTTTCGGTTACAGTGGTAGACCGTTCCTGTTTTTGTGATGTATACGATATCCTGGTTTTCCTGAATATCGATTCCTCTCCAATCTCTCATGCGCGCCCGTTGACTAATAGGAATTTGGTGGTTCCAATAAAAAGTTTCCAGGCAATAATTTAATTTTATGTCAACCATTCCGTCCTGATAGAATGCATCGGTTAAAGAAATTCCTTTCGCTTCAATGTCACTGATTATTTTTCCAAAATTTTCCTTTTGTTCCTTCAACGCCTGATTCTGATCTGTCAGATGATCAACAAACTCCAGATAAAAAGCCGCCTTTGAAATTTTCTTTACCGTTGAATCCAAAAAAATCTGCCGTTCAAACACCGTTCCCATCATAGTCATGTAGCTGACAAAATATAATGTCAGCAACATAAACAGGGTAATGGATATCGCTGCTTCCAGTGTGACGCTGCCCTTGGAGGCAGACAGATTGACCCTTTTTCTGTATTGATTATTTGATATTACTTGGCAAGTCATTATACTTGGAGAGAATCACAGCCATTTCTATAATATTATTGCAGGGTGAAAAAGGGCCAATCTCTCTGCCTCCCTTCTAATAAGAATTCTTATAACTACACTCGTACTGATATCCCTGATGTTCCTTATCCATAAGCGACAGGGCTCTGGATGGTGCAAGAAACACCGGCTTGATCCTGTAAATTGCTTTAAAATCCACTGCTCCCAGACACTGATTCATACGAAACGATGGTTGGTATCGTCTTTGGATATTGAGCTGTATCAAATCCATTGTCCGGTAAACCACATCCTGACTTTTTGAAGCCATAATTAACAGCTGACAATATTCCAGATACGTTAGCCCATTTCCTCCGCCGCCTCGGTCTCCTCCCAGACTCCACAAATCGGTGTACCAGGTTTCCTCTGATTTTGCCAAAGGAACTTTATCCCCTTTCAATAGGGCCCGAACATCACTGGCAGCCTCCACCAGTGCCCATGCTTCTGTTAGAACCACTGTAATAAGTGGTTCCAAAAATGGCATTTCCAGAGCCACTGCTGCCGCCGAAGCGACAGAATGAATTTCCGACATCTTTTCCTTATCCGTCAGTAAATACGCTCCGTTTGCAATATTTCGAAACGCTAAAAGCCGCTCAATGGTTCCAAAGAGATTCTTTTTATCACTGCAATCTCCCTGAATCAAATACTCTATTTCATACCTCAAACAGGTATCCTGTTTTTCCTCTGTATAATTTCCAAAATGAATTCCCGCATAAACAGCCAACAATGCTTTATTTTCCATCTTCTTTAATAAGCCTGTTTTTGCTTTATCCTGATTGTTCGATGGCAGTCCGGAATCAGAAACTGAATTTTTTGAAACTCTCGATACATCATCCACAACAAGAGACAGTACCCCATTCTGCATCAGCGACTTAGCCTTTTGAAACAGGGATGTATTTTCATCCTCTCTCCCCGTTCTAGTGGTTATCGAATCCTGTCCCCTTACAATATCGCCCATGCATCTTACCGCCTTTGCCAAAGTCTGTACGGTTTGCTGATTGACCTCTGAAATATCGGAAACTGAAAGCCTCTCTAACTCATCAACCTTGCCCTTTACGTTTTTCACAATATCCAGATTTCGATCAACAAAATCTTCGCCCGCTGATACTGCATTCGTCTCCCTCAGAAAGTTCTCTCTCTTTTTTACATACTTCTTCATTGAGAATAATAAATCGGAAATACGTTCTTTCTTTTTATTAATTTCTTCTTCCACGGCATGAAAATTTTCCAGGAAGTAGTCCTGTGTGACTTTATGGACCCCTTTCTCAGAATCTACTGCTTCCTGAATCCTCACAAAGGATTTTTCCGCCTTCTCATATTCAGTTTTTATTTTTGAAACATCACTCAGATCCTTTAGTTCGCCTTCAATTTCATCCGCTAAATCCATAAGTTCTTTACTTTTTTCTTCAACTATATCTATGGACGCACTTGTATCATATTCTAAAGTGTTCCTTTCTTCTTTATTTGACTCCTGAATCAGCTTCTGTGCAGCTTCTAAAAATCCTCCATATTTCATATACTGAACAATCTGACGAACAAATGCTTCTCCACCTTTGTCTGTGACATAACGCTTATTGTCAGCAATTACTTCTGTCAATTCCGTCCCTAAAAAATTCGTTCCTGACCCTTTTAAATCTGCCAAATTTATATTAGCTTGTATGTTCTCTTTTATCTGATCTTCCATCGGATAACTTTCCCATACAAGTAATATGCCATAGTCTTCATAAACCTGCTTTGCATAGCCTGCTAAAACAGATTCTCCTGCCATTCCGGTAAAGGTATTGCATTCTGCCTGAACTACACCAACTCTCGCAGATTCCGAAGCAATACTTACTACCAGCAATACACTTACCAGAACAATGCACAAAAAAATAGTAACACTCCCTTTTTTCTGCATATTAAATTCCACTCACCTGCTGTCTTAAATGACTAAACAATCCATTGGCGATGGTCGTAATCTGTGTCTTAAACAACAGGGCAAGCCCTACCAAGACCACAATGATAATCACCACTTCGATAACTCCCATTCCCTCTTCGTTCCTAATTAATTCTTTCCATCGATATTTCATTTTCCATCCTCCATTTCTAATTAATGCTCATTGATAAAAACGACGGCACTACAACAATCACCATAGTTATGATTAACATAATTACCATGGGGCCCAACAACTTCGTGGAGATTTCACCCCCCGTCCGCAGTGCTCGGTTTTTCTTCTCCGTCAAGGCACTTCTTTGTTCTGTCTGTAAGGCAGATAAAAGCTCTTTCGTACCTCGTCGTTGATTCTGCTCAATAATTCCAGCCAATTTCATATAATTCTGAATTCCACATCGCTCACCGTATTCCTGCATAGCCTGTGTTTCTGATACTCCACTCCTTATTTTCGTTTCCACAAGTTCCAGTTCCTCGTATGCATACCGAAAATACTCCTTTCGATAACGCTTTTCCTCCTGATAATCCCTCAGTATTTTTTCAATGGTGGAATGAAAAGACAGTCCCGCACGATAATACAGAATTAACTGCCCCACCAGTTCCGGATAATCTGCTTCCATCTGACAATTCCGTTCCTTCCTTTGCTCCTTCAATTCCTGATCCTTTAAAAAGAACACTGCGATTGCCAGGAAAAATCCTACCGGAAGAATCCACTTTCCTATTGGATTAGTGCGAGAAAAAAACTGAACCTTCTCTCCATCTATTTCCTTCGGCAAAGGAATCTTTTTTGTGGACGAATCAGATTCATCTATGAATTCTTGCAATTGATATTCCAGACAATCCATTCCTTCCCTCGGAAAGATTATGGTAGAAATTTTGTGGGTAACGGAAACGTCTTCTAACGTCATAGTCGCTGTAAACTCCACGGGGCAACCTTCTTTTGGAATCTCTTTCGACAGCTTTCCTTCATAATTCACTATGGAGTCATCACTAATTTCCCAGGTAACCAGAATGTGTTCTTCTCCCAAAACAGAAATAAGATTCACATTTTTTCGTATTTCCTTAATGGTTTTATTTTCACCTAGAAATTCCTTTTCCAGTTCTTTTTGATTTCGCGCCAGAATTTCTTCTAACTCTTCTTCCGACGGAACCCGTTCTTCAACTGTTATCTGTACCGATTCTGTTTCCTTCCCTTCCTTCTTTACCAATAGCTCATATGTCTCTTCCATCCCTTCCTCACGGGATATTTCTTTCATCTGCCTTTTCGCATCTTTTTGTTCGGTTATGGATACTCCCAGTCCAATAACTAAAGCCAAAAACAAAATGAAAATGCTGGTAGCAATTTTCTCAGTAAAATACAGGTATCGCTCCTTCTGAATTTCCTCTTTTACATGAATTTCCTGAATCATCCGATTCACAGAGGAGTTTTCCTGCTGTTTCTTTCTTGGGATACGGTCTAGAAGAAACATCGCCATCCCATAAAACATCCAAAGCTGATGTTTCTTTCGGTCCAATTTCCTTCGTTGCCTCTTTTTATAAGGAAGTGTCAGCATAAAAAAGGCAAAAAAACCCATTAACACAAAGCCGTAACCAATCATTTCACACCTCCACCCGAACAATTTTCTCGCCCCATAAGTAGGCCACACAGTACCCGATGATACATCCGGTCATAATCAGCCTTCCTGCAAGTGTCTCATACATCACATCCAGGAAACCTTCCGACGCAGTGGATACATAAAACATCATGAAGATTGGAATTACCATCATAATGCGATGCTCCATTCTTTTTCCGTGAATTTCCACATTGATTTCCTCTTTTACAGCTGTCTTTAGCACAATATTATCCGTGACACTTTTTATGACTTGTCCCATATTGCCACCAGTCCTCTTCGCCACAGAAAAAACATGGTAAAACAATCTCGCCTCTTTTAGTTCCGTTCGCTGCGCAAAATCTTTCAACACCTGCTCCATTGGCACATTTAGTTTAATCCTGGAAATCATCAATCGCATTTCCACACAGATATCACTGCTGTTTCCATACAGTTTACGAAGATCCTGATAACTTTCCTTCAAAGCATTCTCCACGGAATACCCCGTCTTTAATGCATCGGACATGGAAATTAACATATCCTGAAACATCACTTCCATCTTTTGTTTTTTCTTTTCTAATATTTGTTTTCTTCTTTGTCTATATAAGGGAATTATCATAGGTAACAGTATTACTCCGGCAAAAAAGGTTCCATAGAACATCTTTGCAAGAAACATGATAAGAAGAAGTAATACTAGTATTTGAATACATTTTTCTTTCGTAGATAGTCTGTTCACCATGAATCAGATTTTCACTCCATGGCTGATTAGTTTTTCTTTATGAATTAGTTCATGTTTCTTTTTTAGTTTTCCAATTACTCTGTTTTGTTTTTCATCTTGCTCCTCATATGAGAATAGGGGGCTTAACCGCACCTCATTGTTTTCCATCCCAACCACTTCATCAATCTCCAGCACCTTTCTGCTTTTATCCCTCACTCTTCCTAAATGGACAATCAGGTCAATGGCAGAAGCAATCTGGGCTCTTACCGCCGGCAACGGCATTTCAATCCCAGTCAAAACCATGGTTTCCAGTCTGGAAAGCATATCTTTCGGAGAATTGGCATGACCGGTACTCATAGAGCCATCGTGTCCGGTGTTCATCGCCTGTAGCATATCCAGCGTCTCTGCCCCTCGAACTTCCCCTACAATAATCCGATCCGGACGCATTCTAAGAGAAGTCTTAATTAAATCTCGAATGGTGATTTCATTTTCTCCCTCGATATTTTTCTGTCTTGTCTCCATCCGAATAATGTTCGAGATACTTCTAAGCTGTAGTTCCGCGGAGTCTTCAATGGTAATAATCCGTTCCTTCGTCGGAATAAAGTTTGATAATACATTTAGAAACGTGGTTTTTCCTGAACCGGTCCCTCCACAAACGAAAATGTTATATCCCGCCACAACCATTTTCTGAAGAAAATCTGCTGCTTCAGTGGAGATACTTTCCCAGGCAATCAAATCCTGGATTCCAATATTTCGTTCGGGAAATTTACGAATGGTTACCGCAGCTCCATCCAAAGCAATCGGTGGTAAAACAATGTTCACTCTGGAGCCATCTTCTAATCTGGCATCTGCAATTGGATGACTCTCATTTACACGCCGATTATTTTTTCCGACAATTTTCTGAATCATTTGATTCAGCCCCTCAGCAGAATACATAGCACCTTCTAGCAGATGAATGCCTCCATTCTTCTCGACAAAGATGTGATTCGGTCCGTTAATCATGATTTCTGTGATTTCCGAGTCTTCTAGCAGTTCATCCAGAATCCCAAGCCCTCGAATCTGATCAAATATTTTCTTATGATACTCACAGCGTTTTGCAACGCTGATGTACTGTCCCTGCCGGCAATCCATCAATACCTGATCAATGATTTCATGCAAGGTTCGGTCATCCACATCCTCAGACATATCAATGGCCTGAATCACCTGCTCTCGCATTTCTTCAATTGACAACCCTCTCATGCTGCATCTCCTCCTCCCCTTAACATCTGTCGAATCATATCTCCCAATGTTCCCCAAAGCTGTTCTTCTAGATAAGCCATTCCTGTCTTTCCCGAATACAGCTCCGGCATGGGGACTTTTTCGATTCGTTGGGCCAATACCTCCTTATCATTCTTTCGAAGAAAAGTCTCGAAGGCCTGAATCTTCATGGCTGACATACCACTATTAGCCACAGGCATATAAATCCGGTCACAGTGTTCTAACAAATTAAGCGGATCCTCCAACATATTACTAAGATCTAAAATCACCCGATCATAAATCCCAAAGGAAATAATTTTTTCCACAAAGGCAATCCATTCCTTCCCCTTCATCTGTCGCAAATCTTCCGAAAAGGTTAGTGGTGGAATATAATCTAAACCATTATAGTTCTCCACCACCGCCTTTAATTTGATATGCAGACTTTCCGGATACTGCTTATAGTAGTAAAGTAAATCTGATAAATCAGATGTGAATTTCTTTTCCATTAATTCTTCAAAGGCGGAAAACTCCTCTAGGTTAATGTATAGTGTCGTATGCTCCGTGGATAGAATCTGCCCCAGCGTTAATGCAAAAGTGGTTTTTCCTACCCTTCCTACCGGTGAATACACCCCAATTACTTCTGTCCTGCCTATATTTACCGGAACGCTTCCACTTTTCTGATAGACATCCACATAATAATCCAGAACCTCCCGTATGATATTTTCCGAGGATTGGAATTTATAAATGGAAGAAAAACCAATGTATTCCGAAAAAATATCTCCCGGCGAAAGCAGGATGATTTTTCCAATGTCCTTCTCTGTAAAACATTCTTCCATGGCATTACTGGAAATCAGAAGTAAATCAATATGATTTTCCTCCACATAGCGAAGTAGCGCTTCCTTTTCTGTGAACGCAATTGTTCGAAAGGGCATCCCTTCCTTCCCACAAATATATTTCATCAAGCTATTGGCATAAGACTCATCCAGATCATAGATTGCTAAAACTCCCGAATTCATACACGCTTCCCCTCCGCATCAAGTTGTTTTTGAATATGCACATATTATATATGAGTTTTGCCAAAATGTCTATACCCTTTTTGTGATTTTTTAAAAATATTTTGTAACAATACCTTTGTTTCTTTTGACATCTTATGGAAACTATTATAAAATCGGCATAGAAACGGTTACGATAGGAGAAAAACTTATGATGGTGAAGTGCGAATACTGTGGTGGAATGATTGACGATCAGCAGACCGTTTGTCCTCACTGTGGTGCAACCAATTTAAATATCAAACGAACTGTGGATCATACCCCACAGACCATTGCTGAACTGAAACAGTGGTACCAGGACAGACATCTGCCCCCTTATGAAACCACACGTTTCTTTATTGGAATTGACTATCAATTTCCTCGCGCATTTGGAATTTATCAGGACGGAAATGAATTTGTTGTTTATAAGAATAAGGCAGATGGAAGCCGTGCCATTAGATATCGCGGTACTGACGAAGCTTATGCTGTCAACGAATTGCTTTTAAAACTGAAAAGCGAAATTCTGAATCAGAAAGCCCGAAACAGTTCTACAAGGTTTTCCAGACCCTCAGAAAAAGCAGTTCGTACTAGCATCATCGCTTCTTACGTCGTGCGTGCTGTGATGGTTTTAATTATGTTAGGCTATATGTTTTCCTCTTTTTTTGGAATCTTTGATGCGAAGCCTACTTACTACCGGTATATGGACCATGTTTATTGTGAGTACAAAGATAATTTCTATGAATATAATACGGAATCGAAGGACTACCAATCCGTCAGCACAGACCTTGTCCCGGATGATTTAAAAGAACGAGGGGATGATTTTGAATTTGACAGTCTCGATGCTAATTGGAATGCGAATTATTCCTTTATGGATTCCGATTATTACGAGAAAAGTGTTCAACCCTATGAACGTTCCAACAGTGACAGTTCCAGCCATAGCGATAGTTATGACTCTGATTCCGATTATGATTGGGATTCCGGTAGTAGCTGGGATTCCGGCGGTTCAGACTGGAGTTCTGATTGGTAAAAACAAGGAGTTGCCCTAAGAGGCAGCTCCTTTTCTAATGTTCTTCCTTAAAATAATTTTCTTGACACCTTGATTTTCGGCTCGTATAATTATATGTAGTTTTTAATACTACATGTTGCGTTTTGTCGCCTTTTGGAGGTTATATGAAAAAAAGAATTAAGCTAGCAGATAGAGTTCTTCCGGACTATACAAAGGGAGAAGAAATTTTCAATATGGTTTCCCACATTGTGGGTGGTGCCCTCGGCATTGCGGCCTTGGTTCTTTGCATTATCGTTGCGGCCAGCCATCACAGTGCCATTAGCGTGATTTCTGCCATCATTTACGGAGTTACTTTGATTTCTCTTTACACGATGTCCAGTATTTATCACGGATTGCGTCCAGGTATGGCGAAAAAAGTCTTTCAGGTATTGGATCATTGCACGATTTACTTTTTAATCGCCGGAAGTTACACACCATTTCTTTTGGTTGCTCTGCTTCCAAAATATCCGGTTATTTCCTGGTTTATGTTTGGTGTTGTTTGGGGGTGTGCAATCGTTGCCTGTACCCTCACTGCCATTGATTTAGAAAAATATGCTGTCTTCTCTATGATTTGTTACCTAACTATGGGATGGATTATCATCATTTTCGTAAAACAGGTTTATGATGTGATTGGTGCCGGTGGAATCACCTTCCTGGTTACCGGAGGCGTCAGTTATACTGTTGGTTCCATCTTTTACGGTCTTGGAAACACAAAAAAATGGATGCATTCCATTTTCCATCTGTTTATTCTGGCTGGAAGCATCCTTCATTTCTTTGCTATTATTTTTTACGCTTTATAAAGTTACCATGGCGGCAGATAAGGTCTCCTTCCCGGTCTCCTTTTCTGTCGCCTTCTGTACATTTCATTTAATAAAAGAACTGTAATTATATCCATTAACCATTGATTGTCCGGATATTTCATACAGTTCTTTTTACATGTTTTCTCTTGTTTTTTTACTTCTTCAAAAATCTGATTTACAATCCTTCTCATACTTAATCGATCCGGATATTCATCAAACATCATGCTTCCTGCAAACTCCTGCCGGTCACACTCTTTTTCAACCTGCTCCTGAATTTTAGAAAATGCCTTCGGATACATTTCTTTCGCATACTCTAAATCCCGGTCTTCTGCCGGCGTCAGGTGCATTCCCACCAATGGATTCCTTTGCCAATAAAAGGGTTCACGACGATAGTCCATCATATACTCCCGATTGTGTTCATATTATCTTATTCACTTTGGCTTCCATTGTCACTCATCTATGCTTTCTTTGGCTGTTTCTTTGCCTGTTCCAGTTTCGCTTTTTCCTCTTCTTTCAGCCGTTTATCTTCCTCAATGATTTTTTTCATCATCTCATCGAAATCATCATCGTCTGTTTCCACCTGTGGCTTTCGTTCCCAAGTTCCCTGTTTTTTCTTTGCTTCTCTGATGTATAAAAGATAGTACAACAGTGCTACCAGTGCATCAAACCCTAAAAAAGCAAATATAACAAACTTCATTAAATCTGACATACTCTTTTCTCCTTTACAGCTTAATCTTTATTTCTTTATCCGACTGTTCATACGGGATGTAATCCACACCGGCTGCACGCATCATTCTCTTGGATGCCTTTACTGCCGGAGTATCTGCATACTTGTCATCTCCGTATATTACCTGTTTAATTCCACACTGAATAATTGCCTTGGCACATTCATTACAAGGGAACAGCGTCACATACATTTTCGCACCTTCCAGACTTCCGCCCCTATAATTCAATATGGCATTTAATTCACTGTGAGTCGTATAAAAATACTTATTATCATAAGGATCATCACTTTCCCGATTCCATGGAAATTCGTCATCATTACAGCCGATTGGCATTCCATTGTATCCCATGGACAAGATTTTATTATTTGGGCTTACAATACACGCGCCCACCTGGGTATTCGGATCTTTAGAACGCAAAGCAGAAAGAGAAGCCACTCCCATAAAATATTCATCCCAGGAAATATAATCTTTTCTCTTTTCACTCATTACAGTTTCCTCCCTCGATTCCGCTTTACTTCATTTTACTGATGCTTATTAGCTGCTGTAAATCCGGTTCATTTTCAGTTTATGCGCTAACTTGATAATAACCTCATCTAAGGTATCATATAACTTCGCATAATCCGCCAGTTCACCACCGTCCGGATTATTAATACTACCTTCTTCGTTGATGTATTCCTTTAACGTGTATACGTTAACTGCTTCTGCATAATCATCATAAATAGTCTGCTTTTTAGATTCCTCTAAAACAAGTACTAAGACGTCCTGTCCGAAATCTTCGCTTTCCAGCTGTGTGGAAGTGCGATTCATCTCCAAGCCCTTGGACGCCGCAATCGCCACGGTCTTCGGATTCATTGGTTCCGGGAAAAGAACTGCCAGTCCTCTGGAATCAATGTTCACCTGTTCCAATGGCATATGATGCTTTAACAGCGCTGCTGCCAATGGTCCCGGTGACGTATCTGTATCCGTCACAAAAATAATCTTCGAAAATTCTAACATATTACCTCCGCATTGCTACAGGTCGATAATCTGATAACCTGCTGCCTTTGTTAACCTGTTCATTATCGCTTGTCCTATGTGGTCTTCTGAAAATGCCTCTCCATAAATGAACTCAGCACCCTGTTTATCAAATTCCCTAAGTACCTGAAACAAATGATTTGCTATTGTCTCTGGATGTTCTAGGTTTCCAAGAGCAATAACACTAATGTTTTCATCAGTTTTTCCTTCGTATAATTTAAGGTGTTCCTCTGCAGTAATAATTCCGGTTAGAAATCCCTGCTTCGCCTTTTCATTGGCACGTTTCAGAATTTCTTCTGTAACCTTATTCTTGTTTCCCCTGTATATTGTAAAATCTGCTTTTGGAGCATAATGACGATACTTCATCCCCGGTGCTTTCGGTCGTAACCCTTCTGTAGGTTTTTCCAAAATCGCCGGATCAATCTTCACTTCGCCAATCACATCCTGCAGCATTTCTTTTGTAATAAATCCCGGTCTTAAAATCATCGGAGTCTCTGCCGTTACATCCACAATGGTCGACTCCAATCCCATTCCAACCATTCCGCCATCGATAATCATATCAATACGTCCATCCATATCATCAATGACATGTTCTCCCAAGGTCGGACTCGGCTTCCCGGATAAGTTCGCGCTAGGTGCCGCTATGCTAACTCCTGCTTCACGAATCAATGCCTGAGCAATTTTATGATTCGGATAACGCACTGCCACTGTATCAAGACCACCTGTGGTCTCTTTCGGCACCAAATCACTTTTTCTGAAAATCAATGTCATTGGTCCCGGCCAGAAGGCATCCATTAATTTCCTTGCTGTTTCCGGTATTTCCTCAACTAACGGTTTCAACATTTCCAAATCTGCAATATGCGCAATCAAAGGATTGTCAGAAGGTCTTCCCTTCGCCGCATAAATTTTTGTGGAAGCTACCGAATCCAATGCATTGGCACCCAGTCCGTAAACTGTTTCCGTTGGGAAAGCAACCAGCCCTCCGCTTCTGATAATCTCAGCGGCCTGACATATCTTTTCCTCATCGATATCTGATTCATCCATTTTAACTATAATCGTATCCATTTCGTCCCTCATGACTTACACTCGCTCTATTTTATCACACCACTAAAAAAAACACAACGTTACGGATTTTCCGAAACGTTGTGCCTTTTACTATCACTTTACCTTATTTCTTTTTATATTTCCCTTAGGACAGACAACTCTGCATCGTCCACAGCAGATACACTCTCCATCCCGATTCTCATTTTCCTGTAACTTTAATGCCATCTGTTCTAATACTGTATAAGCATAATCATTATTTTCTGTTGCCTTGATTTTTTCTACGTCTTCGCTCTTTCCTGCAACAAGAGCCATTGCTAACTTTGGTTAGGATGCCATTGTTTTTTTATTCTGTCAAGTTTTTTCCTATTTTATTACTTGGATATCACGCTTTGATGTGAATTTTTCCTCCAACCCCTTGGAAATATAGACGGTTCCGTCATCTTCTACCAAAATGATATCGAATGCCCCTTCTCTTCCATTTTTCTCCCAATATTTTATCGCCTTTTCCTTTCCCATAACAAATAGTGCTGTGGATAACCCATCTGCCATCGTACCATTTTCATTCACGATGGATACACTTTTTAGTCCTGACTCTGCGGGATATCCGGTTTTGGGATTAATAATATGATGGTATGTGATTCCATCCTTTTCGAAAAAGCGTTCATATCCTCCGGATGTAATTACGGTTTTGTTCTTTATCTGCAATATTCCAACATACTCCGACCCGCCAAAAGGATCCTCAATTCCCACCTTAAATTCCGATTGATCCGGCTTATTTCCATATGTTTGTACATTTCCGCCTAATGAAACAATTCCGCCTGTAAGCTTATACTTTTTAAAAATTTCAATAATTCTCTGAGAAGTATAACCCTTTGCAATTCCGCCAAAATCTATTTTTACCCCCTCAGGTAATGAAATCAGTCTTTCCTTTTCATCATATTCAATTTTTGAAAGTCCCACATTCTTTAACAGCTTCTGGATTTTTTCCTTTGTCGGAACCTTATAGTTTTGATCCGTAAATCCCCACTCCTGCATCAATGGATATACTGTAATATCAAATGCCCCTTCAGTACTCTGATATATTTCCTTGGATGCTGAAAATAAATACGCACCTTCCGATGATAAAATTTCCGTTCCATTTTCATTTAAGATTCCCACTTCACTTTCTGCATTGCCGGTACTAAACATCTCATCCAATCGATGAATTTCATGAACGGCTTCGTCTAACGCCTCTGAGCATCTACTCCCATAGGCTTTTAACGTCATGTAGGTGTCCATTGCAAATATCTCTCTGGTATCCTCTTTTTCTTTTTTCGAAATGTTCCTTTTTTCCTTTTGCGCACATCCTGTCACCATCAGGCAAACCACCATCAATAAAACCAGTGCACTATATTTTCTCATCATTCTCTCCTACCTAATCAGATTTTTGGGTAATCTTTCTACAATTTGTGCAGAAACAATCCCAACGACAACCCCTGCAACAATTCCGGTAATCCACAAAACCAAAAGATAATACAGTACGGCATGAGTCTGTAAAGCAATCATTGCCACAAGAATCTGCCCCACATTATGGGAAATGCCTCCCAATACACTCACGGTCGTCATACCGACCTTTGTCCTGCGCTTCATAACAAGCATTACAACTCCGCTAAGCAATCCACCAGCCATACTATATACCATTGAGAAAAGATTGCCAAACGTAAATCCCACTAAAATAATCCTCACTACATTAATCATAATCGCTTCTTTGTCACTAATCCGATAAAGGGCCACCATGACAACCAGATTCGTCAGCCCCAATTTAATTCCCGGAACAAGACTGACAAACTGAATTTGGCTTTCAATGTAGGAGAGTACCATTGCCAAGGCAATAAGCAGAGCTCTGACTGCGATTTTATTTGCAACTGATATTTCCTTCTCACTCATTACAGCCTCTTTCGTTTACAATTTCTATTTTACAACTGCATCCACTGCATCGTCTTTCACTGCGTCCCGTATTACTTCCACAACCACTTCATTTGGAAGACAAATCAGACTCTCCCCAACCTTTCGCACTCTTCCCTGCTTCACACACAATTTATCCGGGCAATTTGCCTCCTTAATGTATGCTTCACCGTTTTTTATAACTAACAGGTTTTTTCCCTGTTCTTTTCCTGCAATTTCGTAAGTGCCATCCTTTCCCAAGGTATATTGTCCCTGAATAGATCCGGCCACCCGAACCTGCACATAAGCTCCGTTTTCAGCTGTGAGTCGATAAGCTAATAGCAAGACGAATAATATGCCTAGAACAATACCCCAGACTATAATGTCTGCTTTTCCAATTTTCTTCATTCTCCCTAAGCTCCTTGGTTTGTCATAACTAACTTTGCACATAATATCACAACAACGGTCTAATTTCAAGAAAAAAGTGGCTGTAAAATCAATCTCCTAGACATCATACTACCACTTTTTCTCTAACAAACTCTTATAATAACCACTCATAAGGCAATCCATACAGTTCTCTCACAAAATAGGTTGCCAGTAACCACCATGCTGTTTTCCCAGGTATTGCTCCATACTCCATTCCTGCTGCTTTTGCAATCTGTCCCGCTCTGTATTCATGAAATTCATTGGTCACAATTGCAATCTTTGGATTCAAGCCTTCCCGTTCAATTATTTCCTTTGAAAACGCGATATTTTCTCGTGTTGAAGTTGATTTATCCTCTTTATAAATCCGCTCTTTCCCAATTCCCTTTTCCACTAATTCTCTATACATACATTCCGCCTCGGAAATTCCTTCATCCGAACCCTTGCCTCCGGAAACAATGCAAATTGCATCCGGATGTTCCAATAGATAGTCATACGCTGCATCAATTCTTTCCCGTAGCGTTAACGTAGGCTGGCAATTTCTTTTCACTTTGCATCCTAAAACCACAACTGTAGCATTCTCATCTGGATGATTATAATTAGCTCGAATGATTAACACAGATTCCACCAGGACAAAAATAAGTCCTAATACAACAATCCCAAGCAATACACTTAACACTGTTTTCCCAATATGGATTTTCCACACATTTCTAAAAAAACCAATAATCTGTTTCAAAAATACACCGGAAAATATCAAGGCAAGGGATAGAATAATTCCCGAAAGATTTCCAACATTAATTATTCTGTACATTGCGATAGGCATACAGAACCATACCAATTCTCCCAAACCAATTACTATTAAGATAAACATTAAAATAAGCATATTCTCTTCCTTCGTCCTAATTCCATTTTTATACTTCTCAATGTTCCTTATTATATCTGCTTATAAAACCTTTTTCAACCCATCCCTCTTAGGCTCATCCACTACAGGTCTGCCCTTTTGCGGAAAAACTCATCAATTCCCAGACTAATGGATTCCGACAGTAAATTCTGATGTTCCTCCCCTTTTAACTGCTCCTCCTCTGACGGATTACTTAGAAATCCACACTCTATAATCACACCGGGACAGTCACTATTGATCAACATGTAATAATTATCATTTCTTTTTATTTTCTTTTCCTTTCCCACGTTAATTTTTTCGTTCAAATGATTTTGAATTCCTTCCGCCAGCTTCTTTCCCTTCTCTGACAAATGATAATAAAAGCACTGTGCCCCAGATACATTCTCTTTTTCAAAGCTATTCTGATGAATGCTAATCATAATGGACTTCTGATTCTTTTCATGACAATTGTTAATGATTTCACACCGTTCGTTCAAATCTGCAATCTTCCGAAATCTCACCGCACCTAAATGAACATCTTCCTCCCTTGTCAAATACACCTCATAACCTTTGACTTCCAGATTCCTCTTCAGTTTTTTTGCGATTTGAAGATTTACATCCTTTTCCAACGTTCCCTGTACTCCTACTTTTCCCGGGTCCTTCCCGCCATGCCCCGGATCAATTACAACACAGAAGCCGTTTTTTTCCTTTGTTACACGTTCCGCCTGTTTCTTCATGGGCACTTCCTTGTTTTTTGATAGAAAACTCCCCATACTTAATGCAATTACCGTAACCAATATAATCAGTACTCCTCCCATAATCCATTCCAATTTTTTTTCGTGTTGCTTTAATTCCACACTCATTTTCATTCTCTTTGTTTTTTTACAATATATAAAAAAAAGAAAGCCTTTAGACTTAAAGACTTTCTTTTGCTTTATTTTTTTAATAAATTGCTTAGTTCAGCAAACTCTTCCAATGTCAATGCTTCTCCTCGAATAGTCTCCGGCTTTCCCAGTTTCTGAATCGCCTCTAAAATTTCTTCCTTGGAAAAACTTAATTCCGCAGAATTCTTTAATCCATTCACCAGGGTTTTTCTTCTCTGGTTAAAAGACGCTCGAATAATCTGAAACATCAGTTTTTCATCCTGCACCTCCACTGCAGGCTCCTGATGACGGGTCAGCTTAATTACTGCCGAGTCCACATTCGGTCTAGGCATAAAACAGTTCGCTGAAACAATCATCTGTACTTCTGCTGTGGCATAATACTGAACAGCCAATGACAGGGCACCATAATCCTTACTTCCCGGACCTGTCTGCATCCGGTCTGCCACTTCCTTCTGCACCATGATGGTAATGCTTTCAATCGGCACACCGCTTTCAAACAATCCCATGATGATTGGGGTAGTAATGTAATACGGAAGATTTGCCACCACCTTAATCGGTTTTCCATTGTTTCGCTCTTCTGCTAATGATTTTATGTCAACCTTTAACACATCCTGATTAATGACTTCCACATTATCATATTCGGAAAGGGTATGTTCCAGAATCGGAATTAATGCCTTATCGATTTCCACTGCCACCACCTGTCTGGCCGCTTCGCACAAATACTGGGTCATGGTTCCGATTCCCGGTCCAATTTCCAAAACAAAATCGTCCTTTGTGATTTCTGCCGATTCCACAATTCCTTCCAGAATATTGGAATCAATCAAAAAGTTCTGTCCGAATTTCTTCTGAAAAGCAAACTGATACTGATCTATAATAAATTTTGTTGCAGTTGGCGTTCCTAAATATGCCATTCTCTTCCTCTTTCCCTAATCAAATCTTTTTCTACCGATTCGGTATAAGTCCTTTGCGTTTTCACTAGTAATGTGAATGACTTCTGCCGGTGTCAGGTTCTTGATTTCCGCAATCTTATTTACTACATATGGAAGATTGAAGGAATCATTTCGTTTTCCACGGTTTGGTTCCGGTGTCATATACGGACAATCGGTTTCTAACAGCATCTTATCCATTGGCATATATTCCACTACTTCCTGCAGTTTTCTGGAATTCTTAAAGGTAACTACCCCGCCGATTCCCAGATAGAATCCCATGTCCATAAACTTCTCTGCCATTTCCTTTGCATAGGAAAAGCAATGAACCACACCGCCAAGTTCTTCCACTTTATGTGCTTTCATAACTTCATAGGTGTCCTGAGCAGCATCACGGCTGTGAATAATAATCGGCATTTCTGCTTCCCTGGCAATTTCAATCTGACGCTCAAAGGCTGCAATCTGCTGCTCCTTATTTTCATTCCAGTGATAATCCAATCCAATTTCACCCACAGCTACAATCTTTGGCTTATAAATACTCTTTTCCAGCCAAGCGTAATCTTCCTCTGTCAAATCAGAAATATCATTCGGATGAATTCCCAATGCACCGTACACATATGGGAATCGTCTTGTAAGACCGATGGTACTCTTGCAGGTTGCAATATTTGAACCTACATTGACAATATATTCAACGCCGCGATTTTGCATACGTTCCAGTAATTTTTCTCTGTCTTCATCAAATGCTTCATCATCATAATGTGCATGTGTATCAAAAATCATAGTTTCCTCCAATATTTCTCTGCCGTGAATTCCACGGTCATTGCTTTAGCAGATTTCGCTTCCTGCTACGATATCCTTATCAACTGTAACAACAGAAAGATTTCCTTCGTCATCTCCTGCTGCGAGAATCATTCCCTGTGATTCCACGCCACAAAGTTTACAAGGTTTCAGGTTCGTAATGACTGCAACCTTCTTTCCTACCATTTCTTCCGGCTTATAGTACTTCGCAATACCGGATACAATCTGACGTGTTTCTGCACCGATCTTAATCTGAGAAACCAACAGTTTCTTTGCCTTCGGTACCGGTTCACACTTCACAACTTCACCTACCTGAATCTGAACTTTGTCAAATTCATCAATGGTGATTTCCGGTTTCTTTTCTACTTCCGGATACTTTTCTCCCTCTGCTTCTGCTCTCTGAGCTGCCTGGATTTCCGCAACTTTTTCCATGACTTCATTGACATCCAGTCTTGCAAAGAGAATTTCAGGGCTGTCGGTTACTTTGCCGCCATTGTATTTTCCAAATTCCTTCATATCATCGAAGCTTCTTGCTTCTCCATTAATCTGTGCAAGAATCTTTGCAGATGTTTCCGGCATGAATGGCTCTAACAGGCTTGCACCAATGTTAATTCCTTCAATTAAGTTATAAAGCACGGTAGCCAGTCTGTCCTGCTGTGCTTCATCCTTTGCCAATGCCCAAGGCATTGTTTCGTCAATATATTTATTACATCTCTTAAAGATTGCAAATGTTTCTGTAATGGCATCAGCCACACGAAGTTTTTCCATCTTTTCTGCTGCTTTTACCGGTGCTTCTAAAATGGTTGCCTTGAATTCAGCATCAATTTCATCCGTTACACCCTTGTTTTCCACAACACCGCCAAAGTATTTATTAGACATGGAGATGGTTCTGTTTACCAGATTTCCTAAGGTATTTGCCAGGTCAGAGTTAACACGTTCCACCATTAATTCCCAGGTGATGGTTCCGTCTGATTCAAATGGCATTTCGTGAAGTACGAAATAACGTACCGCATCCACACCAAACAATCCTGCTAAATCATCTGCATAAATGATGTTTCCTTTGGACTTACTCATCTTTTCTCCACCCTGTAATAACCAAGGATGTCCGAAAATCTGCTTTGGCAACGGAATATCCAGCGCCATTAACATACATGGCCAGTAAATGGTATGGAATCTTAAAATATCCTTACCGATTAAGTGAACATCTGCCGGCCAATACTTTTCAAACATTGGATCAGAGTTTCCGTCTAAATCAAATCCTAAACCGGTAATATAGTTTGATAATGCATCAATCCAAACATAAATGACATGCTTTGGATCAAAATCTACAGGAACACCCCAGCTAAATGTGGATCTGGAAACACATAAGTCCTGTAATCCCGGTTTTAAGAAGTTATTAATCATTTCATTCTTTCTGGATTCCGGCTGAATGAATTCCGGATGCTCTTCAATATGCTTCATCAGACGATCTGCATATTTACTCATTCTGAAGAAGTATGCTTCTTCCTTCGCCGGTGTAACTTCTCTGCCACAGTCCGGACATTTTCCGTCTACCAACTGTGATTCCGTAAAGAAAGATTCACACGGTGTACAGTAAAGACCTTCGTAAACACTCTTATAGATATCTCCCTGGTCATATAATTTACGGAAGATTTTCTGAACCTGTTCCTTATGATCTTCATCGGTTGTTCTGATAAATCTATCGTAGGAAGTTCCTACCAAGTCCCAGATTCTCTTAATTTCTCCGGAAACTTTATCTACGTATTCCTTTGGAGTTACTCCGATTTCGCTGGCTTTTAATTCATTCTTCTGTCCATGCTCATCGGTACCGGTCTGAAATCTAACATCATACCCCTGCTGTCTTTTATATCGAACAATACTATCACCTAAAATTGCTTCATAAGTATTTCCAATATGTGGCTTTCCTGAAGCATAGGCAATGGCTGTTGTCAAATAATATGGTTTGCTCATGTCTTAATTCCTCCCAAATATATTGTTAAAGATTTTTATCTTCTATTATTACATAGAAACATACTACTTTATAATATACCACACCCCCGATTTTATCAAGCAAAAAAGAACGTCGGATGCCCCTTTCAGGTACACCCGA
>CACXEU010000097.1 GCA_902766735.1 uncultured Lachnospiraceae bacterium | reverse complement strand
CTGCTTCAACTTTTCACACATCTTACGTCCACGTTCATAAGCCGAAACTTCAGGAACAATAAAGGACAATGCATCCACTTCTTCTTTATTAATCAAGATGTCTAACTTCACAAGTTTCGCCTGTTCGTAGCCCTTTAATTCATAATCAAAGGAAGCATATCCCCTGGAACGGGACTTCAACGCATCAAAGAAATCGTAAATAATTTCATTCAGTGGGATGTCGTATTTCAGCACGGCACGGGTTTCTTCCACATACTCCATACTAATATAACGTCCACGTCGCTGCTGGCAAAGTTCCATAATGGAGCCAATAAATTCGCTGGTTACCATGATTTCCGCACTAACGATTGGTTCCTCCATATATGCAATCTCACTTGGATCCGGCAAGTTTGTCGGATTAGTCAGTTCAATGACTTCTCCGTTTTCTTTGTATACTTTATAAATAACACTTGGAGCTGTGGTTACCAAATCAAGATTGTATTCACGTTCCAAACGTTCCTGAATAATCTCCAAGTGCAATAATCCTAAGAATCCACAACGGAACCCAAAGCCTAAAGCAATAGAAGTTTCCGGTTCGAATTTCAATGCCGCATCATTAAGCTGCAACTTTTCCAACGCGTCTCGAAGATCCGGATACTTAGCTCCGTCTGCCGGATACAATCCACAGTACACCATAGAGTTTACTTCCTTGTATCCCGGAAGAGGTTCTGCTGCCGGATTGTCTGCACCGGTTACCGTGTCACCTACCATAGTGTCACGAACGTTCTTAATGCTGGCGGTAATATAGCCTACCATTCCTGCGGACAATTCCTCGCACGGCATAAACTGTCCTGCACCAAAATAACCTACTTCCACCACATTGGCGGTAGCACCGGTAGCCATCATCTTAATATTCATTCCCGGTTTTACAGTACCTTCCTTGATTCGGCAGAAAATAATAACCCCTTTATAGGAATCGTACAAGCTATCAAAAATCAATGCCTGTAACGGCGCATCCGGATTTCCTTCCGGTGCCGGAAGCTGATTGACAATCGCTTCCAATACGTCTTCACAGTTCAGTCCGGTTTTCGCCGATACCAATGGAGCTCCCTGAGCTTCCAATCCGATTACGTCTTCGATTTCCTGAATGACACGTTCCGGATCAGCAGATGGCAAATCCACCTTATTAATGACCGGAACTACTTCCAGGTCATGGTCCAATGCCAGATACACATTTGCCAATGTCTGAGCTTCTACCCCCTGCGCTGCATCCACGACGAGAATCGCCCCATCGCAGGCTGCCAAACTTCGGGATACTTCGTAATTAAAATCCACATGTCCCGGAGTATCAATTAAATTGAAGATATATTCTTCTCCATTCTTTGCTTTATATACGGTACGAACTGCCTGAGACTTAATGGTGATTCCACGCTCACGTTCCAATTCCATATTATCAAGGACCTGAGACTGCATTTCTCTTTCCGTCAAAAGTCCTGTCATTTCAATAATTCGGTCCGCCAATGTTGATTTTCCGTGATCAATATGGGCGATAATACAAAAGTTTCTAATTTTACTCTGATCGATATGTGCCAATGTTTTTTTACCTTTCTATACATTTTTACGTATGTCATTCTAGCATAATTATAGGGAAAGGTAAACTTGAACCTTTCCCTTATTCTCTGACTATTTCAACATTTCCAATGTTTTCAGAATTAACTTCCATGTTCTTTCCACCGACGGAATATTCAACTCTTCCTGGGTGGTATGAATATTATTCATCATTGGTCCGAAAGACACCGCATCCAGTCCCGGAATCTTAGCCGCAAAAATACCACATTCCAGTCCGGCATGAACCCCTTCCACAATCGGCTCTTCTCCGTAAATATCTTGATAGGCCTGAATCATGACATCCCTTAGTTTCGAATCTGCCTGATACTGCCATCCCGGATAGTCTCCTTCCACATCCACAGTTCCTCCGAAGATTTCCGTTAAAGATCTCAGTTTCTCAATCAGAAACTTCTTTTCACTTTCCACAGAACTTCTGACAGAGAATGTCAGTTCCACAAATTCCGCTTCTGTTTTCAGGATGCCTAAATTCAATGATGTCTGAACCATACCGGTAATTTCCGGATTCATTCGCTGCACCCCTCCCGGCATATTTGCCAGGGAAACTACCGTGGCCAATGTTGCCGCACCGGAAAAACTTTCAAACATATTTTCATCCATCACATTCAATTGAAGTTTCATGTCCGGATCCGAAATCTGATGTTCTGCTTTTACTTCCGCAAAAGTATCTTCAATGATTTTCTTTGTGGCATCAATTGCTTCCGTATTCACTGCAATAGCTGCTTCTGCAAAATTTGCAATCACGTTGTCCTTGGTTCCACCACCGATAACAATCAGCCGCATTCCAACCTGCTGGAACACATTGAGTAACACTCGTCCCATGACCTGATTCGCATTTAAGCGGTCCTTGTCGATTTCAATACCGGAATGTCCACCGGTAAACCCGTCCATGCGAAGCTCAATAATTGATGCGGAAATCAATTCCTTCTTATAAGGAAACTTACATTTTACTGTTGCTCCGCCGGCACAACTTACCGTGAAGATTCCTTCTTCTTCGGAATCAATATTCATCATCAATTTTCCTTTTAAATCCGAAGTATCCAGTGCTGTCGCCCCTAACATGCCGATTTCTTCATTGGTGGTAAACACAGCCTCAATCGGCGGATGCACAATGGCATCGTCGTCAAGCACTGCCAATGCGTATGCTACAGCAATGCCGTCATCTCCACCTAAGGATGTGCCTTTCGCCGAGAGAAACTCTCCATTAATTTCCAAATCCAATCCATCTTTTTCCATATCTTTCACACAGTCAGCATCCTTAACTGCCACCATGTCCATATGTCCCTGAAGAATCACCGGTGCCGAAGTTTCATATCCCGCACTGCCATCCTTCCAAATAATCACATTGTATGCTTCATCCTGACGTACCTTCAGGTTTCGCTCCTTTGCAAAATTCACTAGATAATCACTGATTTTCTTTACATTATTAGAACCGTGGGGAATAGAACAGATTTCTTCAAAAAACTGAAATACCTTCTTTGGTTCGTATTGATTTAAAACGCTCATAGTCGCCTCCTAATCTTATTTACTAAAAACCAATGTATCACATTCATCTTCCCGGTGCAACATCCAATGCCCCAACCCATTCTAGACTTTTTCCCCTGTTTCCCTTATAATTTATGGTATGCATTTCCATGGATTATGGAAGAAAGGAGTTCGTATGAATTACGCAGAGATTAAAACCTATGATGTAGCTAACGGCCCGGGAATTCGCGTTTCCCTTTTTGTCAGCGGATGCAATCATCGTTGTCCCGGCTGTTTCAATGAGCAAGCCTGGGATTTTAATTACGGGAAACCTTTCACGGAACAGACAATCGATGAAATCATTGATACCTTGTCTTTCGGTGCATATGCCGGTGTAACTTTTTTAGGCGGCGAACCTTTCGAATATGTGAATCAGAAGGGGCTATTGCCTCTCGCACGAAAGTTGAAGGAAGTCTATCCGGACAAGACCATCTGGTGCTTTACCGGCTTTGAATTCGAGAGAGACATTATGGGAAAAATGTATCACGAATGGCCGGAAACCAAGGAACTGCTTTCCTATATTGATGTACTGGTGGATGGACCGTTTATCGAAAAATTAAAAAATCCCACATTGGTTTTCCGCGGTTCGGAAAATCAGCGATTAATCAAAATTCCAGAAACGATGGAGACCGGTCAGGTTGTTTTGTGGGAAAAGAAATTATAGGAGGACCTTATGTCAGTAAATGTAAACATAAAGAAATTAAAAGAAAATGCTACTATTCCAACTTACGGAAGTGAATACGCAGCCGGTGCAGACTTATATGCCTGCCTGGATGATGCATTGACCATTCAGCCTGGAGAAACCGTTTTCGTAGGCACTGGTATTGCAATGGAAATTCCGGAAGGATACGCAGGACTGATTTATGCCCGCAGCGGATTATCCTGTAAAAGAGATTTAGCTCCGGCAAACAAAGTTGGCGTAGTTGATGCAGATTATCGTGGTGAAATCACGGTGGCACTACACAATCACGGTCAGAAACCTCAGACCATTGAAGCCAATGAACGAATTGCACAGATTGTCATTGCACCGTTCTTAAAGGTTGCCTTCCAGGAAACTGAAGCATTATCAGATACCGTTCGTGGAACCGGTGGTTTTGGTTCTACAGGAAAATAGAAAACTCCCCTCTGAGGTGACCCCCAAAAGTTAGACCTAAAATCTAACGATTGGAGGTCGTTTTTTTATTGCTTCTTTCCCAGTACTTTATGAATCAGCACAGCCATTGGCTCTGCCGCATTTTTTGCTTCCTGATACGTATTGGTCTGTGCTCCCACTTCGATCAACATACACTGTCTACAAATATCCAGATTATATTGATATGCATTCACATAATTTCTTCTGGTAAATCCCGGATAAAACTCTTCTGCTTTCAGTTTCATCTGTAGCGTCAACGCCAGACTTTCAAACCGATAAGGATTGTAAAGATAATCGATATCTCCGGACAATTTAAATCGGGACATTCCATTAAACAACATAATCTGAGCAGTTTTCTTTCCATTGACTTCCGTGATGAGTCGTGTGTTCTCTCCCACACCATCCCGGTGAATATCCAGACATAAACTAATGGACGGATACTTTTTCAGGATTTTCTTCACCCCAGCCCGGGACTGGTCATAGGCTTCATTGCGATCCAACTTTCCACGAACAATATCATAGGTGGATGTATCATGAATTACATTGTAACCATACTGTTTTTCTAAAACCTCTGCCAGTCTGCTTCCCACACCGATAATAGTTGTTTCCGGATTTCCCGTACTGTTTTTAAATTCCTCTTGAGAGTGGGTATGATAAATCAGGATTTGTGGTTTCTTTCCCTTTCCCTTAATTTCAAACTTTTCTTCCATAGCTTTTTTCAGCGGCATATCCTTTTCGTACAGTGCTGTGGCCGAAGTCACCGTATAATACTTTTCCAGAATTTCTTTAAAGGAACCGACATTCTTTGCTGTATAGGTTTTCCCCTTCGATTTTGGCTCCGGTACAATATTTGCCCGCACTGCGGCTCCCTTTTTCTTTTTCGTAACCGCTTCTGTGACCGTTTCCTTCTCTGTTGTTTCTTCCACGGAATTCGACGCATTCATGTTTTCGTAAATCATATGAATCACCTGATTGAATCCGGGATCTGTAGTGTCATATGTATATTCACTGGCATCAATGCACTCTGTAACAACTGTTTTTAATAACTCCACTTTTGCAACATCTGACAAATCTTTGTTTTCCTCTAAACACATCATATAACGTTCCATCACATCGGAATTTTCCACAATTTCCCGAGCAATGATATTTCCCACATACCTGGCAGATTCCTCATACATGGGATCTTCCTTTTTCCCTAAAATAATCTTCAGGCAACACGCCACAATATATAAGCTAAGCCCTACAATCACAATCCCTGCAATTGTCCGAACCCAGGATTCTTTTAATCTGTGCTTTCCAATTTTCACACCGTTCCCCCTATGAATTTCTCTCCGTTCTTGTTTTCAGGTTCCTGTCCCACATACTTTTTCTACATCTATAATATATGTTCCACAGACCTAACATATGACCCATTCGCAACAAAACCGATTCACAGCCTCGGCAATGACCACACTTAAATTTTCCACGATTTCATCCACATCCTTCGGCGTCACAAAAGTCTGCTCGGTTTCCTCTGACAATAATTCCTCGAACAATTGATACTTTTCTTCCGACGTATAACCATCCAGCACTTCCCCCCAGCCACTGCTCTTTTTCACCATTTTCAATATTCCTAACAGTTTTTCCATGGTATCATTCACAATGGTTGCCCCACTAACCACCATGGGCACACCGATTGCAATCACCTTTCTTTTCAGAGATGCTTCACTAATCCCCTTCCGATGATTTTCCACTCCTGATCCCGGAGTAATCCCCGTATCTGTAATCTGAACCGTCGTAGTCACGCGCCTGATATTTCTGGAAGCCAAAGAATCAATTACCAGAATCAGGTCCGGTTTTACCTCTTCTACCACCCCCTTTACAATGTCAAAGGTTTCCATTCCGGTTTGAGCCCATACCCCGGGAGCAATACACAATACCCCTTCGCCCACATTAATTTTTTCCGTCACTTTCGGTCCCAAAGCATCCGGTGTGGCATTGGAATTTCCCAATCCTACAACCAACACACGTCCTCTGGATTTTTTCCCAACCACTTTCAACAAAACTTCCTTTAATTGCTCCGAAAATTCCATTTGCAGTTTTTCCATATTTTCCTTCAGCAATCTACTTTCCACCGTAATATATTTTCCCTTGGGCTTTCCCATGGCGCTTTCCCCATGCTGATTCACGATTTCTACCGTAGTGATGGTCATCTTTAATTCTTCGCTCTGTTCTTCGTCAATCTTCACCCCTGAAATTTCAACTTCTTTCTCATATTTTTCCCGTTCCTCCAGTGCCAGGTCCGTATATAATTCCTGATGTTCCATAGTTTCCTCCTGTTCTTTCACTCATTATCATTCTTTCCATCTTGACATACATCTATTCACATCCAAAAAAGTATTTGACTTTTCCTCCGACTTCTAATAAAATAACAGTTGATGTCTGCACCAGACGTCCGCAAATCCTCAAGGTGCAGATGGTGAAACTCAATTTCCAATCTCTCTCAATGGAAATTGCAATATGATTTTTCACGGAGGTAGAAAAAATGGCTAACATTAAGTCAGCAAAGAAAAGAATCTTAGTTAACAGAACTAAGTACGAAAGAAACAAGAGCGTTAAATCTTCAATTAAGACAGCTATCAAGAAAGTAGAAGCTGCTGTTGCTGCTAAAGATCAGGCAGCTGCACAGGAAGCTTTAACAGCTGCAACAAAGGCCATCGAAATGGCTGGTTCAAAGGGTATTTACCACAAGAACAACGTTGCTAGAAAAGTTTCTAGATTAACAAAATTAGTTAATACTATTGCTTAATTTTAAGCACAAAAATAAACCACGCATCTGCGTGGTTTATTTTGTATCTAAAACATCCTTCATTTCTTTTTTCAAATGGTTTCTATGAAATAATAATCCTTTTACGGTCCGATAAATTGTTAACAATGGACGCAATAGTCTATGACGATAAAAGAACGGATATCGTTTCTCATAAAAATCATCCGGTGGGAAAAATCGATAAAAGTAATATCTTCGTTTCGCTTTCTTGACCCCTTCTCCCTCTTTTTCATAATTTTTCACTCGACGTTGCAAGGATGTCCGAAAATGACCGAAAGTTCCATCTAGGCACATATTGTAAAGAATCTGTTCCTCCTGCTCGTCCAAAACTCCCTTCGGACTTAAGGCATCAAACGCCAATCTTCTCATTTGCGCTTCAAATTCACTTAAGTTCATCATCTCCAGTTCTTTTTTAATGTATTCCCAATCCAGCGACTTTTCTTCTTCCCATAAGAATACATAAAAATCCGCCAGGTTTCTGACACCACATCCCCTGGAAGAATAATGCTTATACTCATGCGCAATATAAAAAAGATATTCATCCTCCGGCGAAAAATGATATTCATAGTTTGAGTCATCATTCTTAATAGCATTCTTCCACGGATTTTTGTAATACTTTAATAACTCCGTTCCGGGATCCATCAAATCTCGATGCATCTCAAAACTGTAGAATTCTCCTTTATTACAAACATCATCTTTCTCGTAAAATCCCGAGGTCTCATACCCTCTTTTCTTCATGTAATCAAGTAAGACTTTCTGGGTTGCTCGAATCGTCTGTTCCCGTTCTTCCTCCGTTTTACCAATAATGTGATATATTCCATCTTCATCCTGTTCCACCCGTCCATACAAAATATCATTGTCTGCCATATCCCTCATTCCCGGCTTCGGATAATATTTTTCAATATTGCATCCTTTTAATAGCAGAAATGAAATTTTCTCCCAGCACAAATCCGAAAGAATCGCATTTCGCTCTTCTTCCATCATCAGTTTCTTATAGATAACCGTATTTCGATATGCTTTCCACATTTCTACTAATTGCTCCGGTAATTCCTCCGACATGGGTTCTATTGCATAATAAGTCAATCCCTGAACATTATTCTTCGAAATAAGACCATATACTTTTTTCCAGCCACACCCATCCGGCTTCCTTTCTGCCGGAATTCCATTTAAAGCACAACGCATCAAGTGAATCATATACCTACATGCAATAACACTTTCGTTGTCTATATTCAATTTTGATTCTGCTTTTACAGACTTTTCTTCACTTTTTTGATGTCTCTCACGCCCCATAGCAATTCCTCTAATCTGTTTATTTCAGCCTTCTTTTTATCTTTCCTGCAACTCCTCTGCACTTTTTATACAAAAACCGAAGAGGAAAAATATAATGCCATATCCTTACATACGCACAGTATCGAAAACTCTTAAGACTTACTTCCTTTTCGCCCCGATAAAAGGAGGTTAATACTCCTAATATATCATCATCTGTAATTCCGTACTCTTTATCCATCCGATTGTCTCCCCGAATAATGTAGGAATCCGGTAGCACTTTAATAATTCGATGCAAAACATATTCCTCTCCCACGTTATAGAGCGGAACATCATATTTTTCAATCGACCCTCATGCGGACGAATTAAAACTGTATCTCGCTTCGACCGAAGCATGGGATACATACTAACGCCCACAATCGTATTCATAAAAAAACCATTTTGTTTTATAAATTCTTCTATGTCTACCGGTTGATTCATTCTTCTATAAAACCTTCTTCCTTCATTTTCATAACAAAGGACTGAACATCTCCTAAAGCTTTATCCTTGGTTATTCCATATTCGCCTGCAATCTTTGTAGCAATATCCTCCTGGGAATCTCCCTTTGTGACAGCTTCCCATATTAATTTTCCTGTTTCATTTAGTTTAATCATTCCGGTAAACTCTACGTTTTTTTCTCCGTCAGGAATAATTACTGTCTGTCCTGCCACTTCACGAATTAAAAATCCATCTTTAATTTTCATTCCCTTTCCTCCATTCATTTCATCCTACGTTAAGCGTTTCTTTCAATATTTTTTCTGTTTAATATATTTTATCCTTTTTGACTATATTTTACCAATAGCATTTCCACACCGATTTTCTCATCGATGCCACCACTTTTAATCATTTCATCTGTTTTTACACTTTCCGCCAGTGCCATCTTCAATTCCCGTCCCGAAAAGTTCCGGCTCTGATTCATACACTTTCCTGCAATGAAATCCTGAACCCCCATGGCCTTTGCAATTTCTCCCCTGCTCATTCCTCTGGCAGACAAATCCTTTGCCTGCAGCATCAGATTAAATTGCCTTCCTATCATAAACAGAATTCGCATAGGCGGTTCCTTCTCTGCAATTAATTCATAATAACTGTCTAGTGTTTTCTTCTGATTCTTCACGGAAATCGCATCAATCATATCAAAGATTCGAACAGTAATCTGCTTAATACAGACAGCATCGATATCTTCCACAGTGATGGTGTTTCGATCCCATGCATAACTAATCAGTTTATCAATTTCCCTGGAAAGAACTTCCATGTCCGTTCCTACATTGGCAATCAGATAGGACATGGTGGATTTTGTGATTCGTTTCTGATCTGCTGCAAACAGTCCTGCCGCCCACTGAGCCAGCGTGGCTTCTGTCTGTCTTCCGATTTCACAGATATACCCTGCATTTTTCACAGCCTTATACATTTTACTTCTCTTATCCACATCCTGTTCCACAAAGAGAAAAATCGTAGTTTCCGGAATCTGCTTCATATATTCTGCCAACTCTTCACCACCGCTTTTAAACAATCCGGAATTTTCAATCACGATCAATTTATGTTCTGCAAAGAAAGGGGCTGTATCTGCACTGTCAATCACCTCATTGATATCAATACCTTTGCCTTCATACATCGCAAGATTCATAGTGTCTGTACCGGCAATCGCCTGAATCATCTGTCTTTTATAATTCAGTTTCAGATACTCTTCCTCTCCACAAATCAAGTATGCGTTCTTAAAATTTCCACTTTTAATATCTTCTGATAAAGTTTTCAAAGTCTTCTCCTTTTATTCCAACATCTTAATGTATCTTAGCATAATTTGTTATTTTTTCAAATGGGTTTCGATTTCTAATTCCTGTCCATTACACTCCACCGTAACGGCTCCACTCTCATCTGTCCTGTATATTTTTGTTCCGCTTTTTCTCAATCGTTCTAGTGATTTGGGCGAAGGATGTCCATATAAGTTTTGCTCTCCCACGGAAATCACTGAAATCAACGGCTTGACGTTTTCCAGAAATTCCTGACAGGAGGAATATGCAGAACCGTGATGTGCCACTTTTAATATGGTATATTCCTGCAGCGGAAGCTCTAATTGTCGCTCTACTTCTGAAGAAATGTCTCCCGTCAGTAACGCAGAAAATTTCTGATAGGTAATACTTAAGACTGTGGATAAATCATTTTTATCATCAAGCATTTCCGTCCCCTTCGGATAAACACACTGAAGGGTAAAATCTCCCACTGTCCATTTTTCGCCCTGTCTAATGTACTTTACCCCTACTTGGCGCATTCTTGCAAGCAGTTCTAACTTTTCATATGCTTCATCGGGATTTTTCAAACACGGCAAGACCAGGCAATTTACCCGAACTCCGTTTTTATCCGATGCTTCCAATAATTCCATCAATCCGTTAATATGATCTAAATCGCTATGACTTATCACCGCATAATCAATTTCTCGAATTCCCTTTGCCTTCAAAAACGGGGTAATTCTTCGCTTTCCGACTTCTTCCACAGAAGTACTTCCGCCATCCATCAGAATATTGACATCCGAATCTGTATGGATGAAAATTCCGTCTCCCTGACCCACATCTAAAAAAGTCATATAAAAACCCGCAGAACCTTTCCAATAAATAAGGTACTGAGTAACCATCATAACGACAACCACCACAATCTTCCATCGTCTGTACCAATATTTCTCCTTTTGCTCCTCTTCCAGCTCACGAAGCAAATCCTTTCCTTCCTTTGTGACAATCTTCTTTTTTTCATCCCATTGTTTGCGCCGACGTTCCATATGTATTTTGATTAGAAATATTCCACCTACATAACACAAATAATATAGAAAAATCTTCCATTGTTCCGGTCGTCCCACAATGATGATTGACTTCGGCAGATAAACTACCCCCTCACATAGTTTTGAGAACAGACTCAAACAAATACATCCTGGAGTAATTGCAAGCTTTCCGAGGTATGAAATTACGCTCCCCAAAAGGATCCCGGATATCCCCGATGCAATCACCACTCCCATCAGCGGCACAATAATCAGATTTAAAAGAACCGAGTAAGTTGGAATTTCACAATAGTAATATGCAATCAACGGTACCATCATAATATGAATATTTATTGCTCCGACAAGCGTCTTAAGCCACTTCTGTTTTATCTCCCAGCAGGACTGCAACAGATTCCATACCGGTACAATTCCAATAATTGCAATAAAGGACATCTGAAATCCCGAATGAAAAATAAGAAATGGATTCTCTAAAAGCAACAACCAGGCACTAAGGCTGATAGCCGTTAACACATCATATTTCCGTCCCAGCACATCCCCTAGCAACTTCAGACCAAACATAATGATTGCTCGGATTGCAGAAATACTCATTCCTGAAAGCAGTCCAAAGGCTACCACAATAACTATCGAAACTGAAGCAGAAATACCAAACCGAAACCTTCGGCGAAGCAACTGATAGAGCAACATTCCTACAAGGCTGATATGAAGGGAACTGATTGCCAGGATATGGGCAATTCCCGAAGAGGAATACAGTGTTTTCACTGTTTCACTCAGTTCCGATTTTTCACCTAAAAGCATAGCGTCATAGATTTCCGCCTTACCCTTATATAACCATTCACAATCCGGACAGATTTTTCTTAACACCTTGTGAAATTCATCTTTCCGTTTCCGGATTGTTTCCCTTATCACATCCCTACTTCCCCTTCCCATCAAGGAAGATGCATTCAATTTTCCATAGATTTCTAAAGAACAATAATATTCCTTTCCATCAAAGTTTCCAAAATTTCTAGCTGGCGAAATCAATTCCACGGTTCCTGTTGCCAGAACCCGTTGGCCCATGGAAACCTTTGGTTCTTCCTTCAGAAAAACCAGAAACCGGTCTGCGAAAACACTCCCGACCTTCACTTCCGATAAAATCACATTGTATCCATACGCTGTTTCCGTAATTTTTTTCACTGTTCCCTGAACCGAACTGCTTTGCCCCGCATAATCCTCACAATATTGTTCTACGTTTTTCTTCTGCAAAATGCTTCGATCCATGTTGATAAAGCCAATGCAACAACACAAAAAAATCATCACAAAAAAACGTCCCTGCTTTTTCGTGATGATTTTTGTAAGCGTTAGTAAAAGTGCCACTCCTATGGTCCACAACCAGCCACTGGTTATAAACGCTATAATCTCTCCAAGTATAATGACCAACACTCCTATAAAGATTGGTCGTTTAATAGTTTTTTCCTCCTAATCTTCAATTAAATCCAGATTCCGTTCCATTGGTTTCTTCAAACTGATATCCTCATGATAGAAAATATCTGATTTTCCGTTTACCGTCATCTGAACTTTCTGAACATCTGTTAGTTCCAATAGTGAATTCACAATGGAATAAATTACTAATTTATTAGAAACCACACTCTGCTTTGTAAGGAAATCCTCGCCGAAATCTACATAGCAGATGTTATCTACCGTGGTAACATCATTCAACTGAACCTTCTCCGGCAGTGTCGGTGTATAGCCACTTTTTGTCGGTCCGGAAATCAGTTTTCTCACAACATATTCTTCCTTCGACATACCGGAATAATCTCCACGCTGAATTTTATATTTTTTCAATGCACTACCATCTTCATTGGCATAATAAAGAATAAAGCTATCACTACTCTTAACAGAATCATCCCCGCTTAAATCAGACGAGAAACTGGATGCATCCATAGCTTCCACAATTTCTCCATCAATTGTCAATGGATTTCCATTCACGGTAAAACTCACATACCGTACTCCATCAATCTGACTTAACGTCAATACAATCGCAGCCCTGCTAAGCAATTCTCTTTCCGGAGTCTGATAGTAATAACTCTCCGAAAAATCCACGGTCAGTACCTTTTCAATAATATTAAAACCATTAATAGAAACATTGTTTGGAATGGGATTTACCAGGGATTCTTCTTTTCGTTCCTTTTGCAATTCACTCAAAAAGTGACGTGCCATTTCCATTCCATCGGTTTCTTCCCCCTGGTACCCAACGGAAGTCAGTCCTTCCTGCTCCTGATCAAGGCAGTATACATAATAGCTGTACTCGATTGTCTCATCCTTTCTTTCCACACAAGCACAGAGAGAGACCAGCATTATCACCGCCAGCACAATTACGCCAAAATACTTAGTACTTCTTTTCATAATTCATCCTATCTAATATATTTGAGTGGAATTCGAACAGTAAATGTTGTCCCCTCGCCTTCCTTACTATGAACCTTTATGGACCCATGATGTTTATCCACAATTTCCTTTGTAATCGCCAGTCCCAGTCCGGAACCTCCGGTTTCTCTTGTTCTGGCTTTATCCACTCGGAAGAATCTTTCAAATACTCGTTCCTGCGCTTCTTCCGAAATACCAATTCCCGTATCCGTTACCTTCAGATAAAAATACTGATGGTCTGAATTCAGCGATGTGGTAACTGTTCCATCCGTATTATTATATTTAATGGCATTTTCCACAAGATTGTTTACCACACTGGCAAATTTTATTTCATCCACATCGGCAATAACCGGTCGGAAGGATTCGAAAATCACTTCAATATTTTTACTTTCTGCAATCGGTTTCAATCTTCTCAAAATCGTCTCAACGATTTCGTTAATATTTACCGAAGAGATGTTAATCTCTGCAGACGACTTCTCCATTCGAACCAGTTCCAAAAGGTCTGTGATAATATTATTTTCTCGATCAATTTCCTTGGAAATATCCTGTAGGAATTCCTGATATAATTCTTCCGGCATTCCCTGCTGTCCTAACAGTGAATCTGCCAAAATCTTCATGGAAGTAATCGGTGTCTTTAATTCATGGGACACGTTAGAAACAAATTCCTGCTGGGAGCGAACCTGTGTCGTCAATCGACTTACCAACGCCCTGAAGTCACGACTGATTTCCATAACTTCCGAATAATCGTTTTCCTCCTCTACCGGCTCTTTATCAATGTTTTTCGCCTGGGAGATTTCCGTAATGGATTTTTCGATTCGCTGAATTGGGTTCGTAAACACAACACTAAGTACCCAGGCCAGAATCAATCCGAATATTACAAGAAGACTGCTTGCCATATTGACATAACGTCGCATATTCAACGAATAATTTTCTACATCCTTCAAGGAATATCTAGTATAAATAACCCCGAGAACAATTTGTGATTCGGTTTCGCTGCCTCCGGAAGAAATTACAACAGGAATTACGTATTCCACAGCATCTTCTTTCTGCACAAACTGTTTTTCTCCGGCCATTCCTTTTTGAACTGCCTTTGCAACACTGTTTTTTCCTGCATCACTTCCACTATCATATAAAATAACACGTTTGGAATTAATCACCTGAATTCTACACTGATGTGCTTTCGCCAGATGTTCCACCTGCGCGTTGTTCTGCAAGACCGAGTTATTCGCGGTTTCTGCATCTTCTACCACTTCATCAAAAAAGTGGCCGTTCTCCACGGTATTTCGAATTACCGTATTCGCTCCACTAAAACTATCAATCTTTTTCTCTGTATATTTTTTTACCGCAACGTTATAAATAAATATGCTTGAAATCAGAGTCGGCAAAATGATTGCCAATGCGACAATCACAAAAACTCTAAATTTCAAGCTCTTTAGTACACTGCGAATTTTTTCAATCAAATTCTTATTCATTTTATCCTATCCCTGAAAATAATAACCCATTCCCCATTTTGTATGTACATACTCCGGTTTTGCAGGATTTTCTTCAATCTTTTCTCTCAATCTTCTTACATTTACATCAACTGTTCTAGCATCTCCCGGGTAACGGCTTCCCCAGATAATTGTCAAAAGTTGTTCTCTACTGTAGATTTTTCCCGGGTTTTCAGCCAGAAGTTTCAAAATATCAAATTCCTTCACTGTCAAGCGAACTTCTTCATCCTTAATATAAAGACGTTTCGCCTCCACATCCAGTTTTAATTCTCTGACCGTAATTACTTTTGGTGCAGTCACCACAGTACCCTTTCGTTTATTTCTTCTGGTAATCGCTTTAATACGTGCCTTAACTTCCAAGATATTAAATGGTTTCGTGATGTAATCATCTGCTCCATATTCCAATCCCAAAATTTTATCCATATCATCGCCTTTCGCTGTAAGCATGATAATCGGCATATCAGAGAATTCACGAATCTGCTGGCACACTTCATAACCGTTAAATACCGGAAGCATTAAATCCAATAGAACGATATCATAATTTTTTTCCTTTGCCATATCCACAGCTTCCTGTCCATCATAAGCGCAGTCAACTTCGTATCCTTCCTGTTCTAAGCTGAACTTTAATCCCTTTACAATTAATTTTTCATCATCTACAACTAAAGCTTTCATTGATTTCCTTTCTAATCAACAGCAATCATACCCTCAAGATTCAAATAAGTCGCATCCCCAATTCCCGAGACTTTTTTTAAATCTTCACACTTCGTAAATCTGCCATTTTTTTCTCTATATTCTATGATGGATTTCGCTTTCGTAGTTCCAATCCCCGGCAATGATGTAAGTTCCTGTTCCGTAGCTTGATTCAGATTTACTTTTCCCGAATCTGTCTGCATCGGTTTGCTGGAATTACCTTCCTCATTACTTTGCTCCTTTGATGCCCGATACTCTTTTCTCGACATCACATAAATGGACTGACCGTCACTAACCGGTTCTGCCTGATTCAAATAATCAGGTTCAGCATTTTTTGTAAACCCTCCGGCTTTTTGAATCACTTCAAACATTCGCGGATTTTCCCGAAACTGATAAACACCAGGGTTTTTCACCTGGCCACTAATGAAAACATAAACCATCTCATCCTTTTTCATGGATGAATCAGCCTCATTTTTTTGCATGGTTTTCTCCGAAAGGTCCATAGAAACAGTTTCCTTTTCACAGCCAACCAACATAGAAATTAGTAATATTATTGTAATTATTTTTTTCTTATTCATACGCTCATCTCCTTATTTTCACAAGGAGTTTCCCTACAAACGTACAGTTCCATTGTACAAAATAAAATCTTTCCGCGCAACAATAAAATGTTACAAATATCTATATTTTTCATTTCTGAAAAATGAAAATTCCACCAATGGAAAGAACTAATCCCAGAATTTTATTCCATTGTAGCGTTGTCTGTTCCACACCGAACCATCCAAACAACTGAATTACATATGCCACGGCAATCTGAGACACGACAATGAGTAGTACTGCCTGTGCCGGTCCCAAGGCATCCATGCTTTGAATCACCGTCAATGTAATAAACGCGCCAATCACGCCTCCCAGTAACATATATTTCTGGTCAATTCGAAAAAGTGCTGTCATAGATTCTCTTCCCGTGAAAAACCATGCACCAATACAAACGAGCAATGCCGTAAACTGTACCCAGGAGTTCGCCACCCAAAGGCTGCTCCCTTTTGTAACTTCCGTATTAAACACCCCTTGAACACTCATTAATGCTCCGGATACTAATGCAATCACAATCCCCCACATAACAATCCTCCTATGCGGGAAAGTATTCCCATTCCTTCCTGGATTATACCAAAGTGCCTAACCGATATATATTGCAGGCACAAAAAATGGTGCCCCATAAGGCACCATTCTGATTTTTCTTATTCTTTTTCCGGTAAAATCGAGTATGCAATATTTGTCGCATGATCCGCAATTCTTTCCAATCCAATTACCAAATCGGTAAATAATAATCCGGCTTCAATGGAACATTTTTCTTCTGACATTCTGCGAACATGTCCTTCCTGACAATCAATTTCCATCTGGTCAATTGTATCCTCTAACTGATTAATTTCATCAAAGCAGTTTTTATCCAGCGTTTTAAATATTTCTATGGACTTTTCAAAGATTTCAATAACTTTTCCATACATTGCCAAAACCTGCTGTTTTCCTTCGTCCGAGAAAGATATCTTCTTTTCTTTTTCTTTCTCGGCACTCTCCAGAATGTTAATGGCATGATCTCCAATTCGTTCCAAGTCAATGATTACATGGAACAAACCACCCAATCGTTTTCTATCCTGAATTGGAATATCGTACTGGTTTGCCCGAACCATATATTCTGTAATCCGATGACTCAGATAATCAATATATTTTTCTCTGGCCATAATATCATTGGCCTGACTCTTATCCCTGTTTACCAAGGCATCCATGGATTTTTCCAGATTCGTCTTAACCAAATCTGCCATTCTTGTAATTTCATTGACCACTTCAACTAATACGGTTGATGGATTCTGTACTCCGGTACTACCGATATACTTCAATGTCATTTCGTCTTCATCTTCTACTTCCTGTCCTCTTGCATGAATCAGTTTCTTAGACAGTGAAACAAGAAGTCCGGTACATGGCAATAAAATAAGGCACTGACATATCTTAAAGAGTGTATCTGCATTAGCTACAAATCGTTTATCATTCGCACTGATGGAATGAATAAAATCAAGTACTACTGTTTTCAGCGGTGTAGCCAAAACAATCGAGAATACCACCAGACCAACAACGTTAAACAGCACATGAATCAATGCAGTTCTCTTTGCATTTCGACTGGTTCCAAAAGACGCCAGAACCGCCGGTGCACAAGACCCGATATTTGCTCCAAGAATGTAATATAAGCAAGTTAATGGGGTAACTAACGGAGCACCGCTTTTCAAAGTGATTCCCGCAAGCAGTACTAAAACGCTGACTGTAACAGAGGAACTCTGAACAATAATCGTAAAAATCAATCCAACCAAAACTGCCAACACAGGATTTTCAATTAATTTGAATGCTTCTTGAACTCCATGGTATTCTGACAATTTCTGAAGAGATCCAGTCATCAGATTGATTCCCTGGAACAATGCACCAAAACCAAAAATAACAGCTGCAATTTTTCTCAGTAACGGTTTTTTACTAAACATAATAATTGCGGCACCGATAAAAATAATAAACGGTGCAACAGCAGTAAGTTTAAATGCAACCAACTGCGAGGTAATAGTAGTACCAATATTGGCACCAAAGGTAATCCCAATGGATTTTTCCAAGGTCAAAAGACCTGCATTTACAAAACTGACTTCCATAACCGTTGTGGCACCGGATGACTGAATAAACGCAGTAAACAATGCACCAAATACTACGGCTATATACTTATTTTTCGTGCAGCGGTCCAAAAATGTTCTTAACTTTTCACCAGCTGCCTGCTGCAGATTTTCACTCATGTACTTCATTCCAAAAAGGAATAGCGCTAAACCGCTAAGCAACTCTGTAATCTGCACATACAAATCTGTATTCATTTTGTTTTTCTCCTAAAAAAATGTCTATTTGGAAAACTGTCCCATTCTCCAAATAGACATATATCATATAATTTTCAAATTCTCAAGCACTTTTTCTTACAAAGACTTCTTCAAAATGGCAATCATTTCATCCACATGTTCTTTTGTAATTACAAGTGGCGGTACCATACGAAGCACATCACTTCCTGCAGAAATCACTAACAATCCCTGCTCCCGAGCCTTTGTAATGGTATCTCCTACCGGAGTGGTAAGAACCAGTCCCTGCATCAGACCTTTTCCACGACGAGCAGAAACATTGTCAAATTCTTCTACCAGCTTATCGAGTTCTGCCTCAAAGTAGGCCCCCACTTCTTTTACGTGCTCAACAATATTTTCCTTTTCAAAAATTTCAAACACTTTATTCACTGCCACTGTCGCCAATGGATTTCCTCCATAAGTGGTTCCATGGTCTCCCGGAACAAGGGACTCACAGCATTTTTCTCCTGCCACAAAAACGCCGACAGGAACCCCACAACCTAATGCCTTTGCACAGGTAACCAGATCCGGAAGAACACTGTAATGCTGGTAGGCAAACATTTTACCGGTTCTTCCCATGCCACACTGGATTTCATCGCAAATCATTAAAATGTCATTGTCGTCACAAATCTTGCGGATTCCTTCCATAAATTCCTTGGTTGCCGGATAAATTCCGCCTTCTCCCTGTACTGCTTCTAAAATGATGGCACAGGTCTTATCTGTCACCAATTCCTTAACACTTTCCAGGTTATTATATTCTGCATATTTAATTCCCGGGAGCATCGGTCCGAATGGTTCCTGATAATGAGCATTTCCTGTCAACGCCAAAGCACCCATGGTTCTTCCGTGGAAGGAATGCTGCATGGCAATTACTTCATATTCTCCGGCACCATTCTTATCATATGCATAACGCTTCGCTGTTTTTAATGCGCCTTCAATGGCTTCCGCTCCACTGTTTGTAAAGAAACATTTCTTAAGTCCTGTCGCCTTAACCACCTTTTCTGCTGCATACACTGCCGGCACATTGTAAAACAGATTCGAGGTATGCATAATTTTATCAATCTGTTCCTTCAATGCATTTTTATATTCTTCATTACTATATCCTAAAGCAGACACTGCGATTCCTGATGCAAAATCTAAATATTTTTTCCCTTCCACATCATAAACATAGACATCTTCTGCTTTTTCTATTACTACTGGGAAACGATTATATGTATGAATAACATTCTGTTCTCCCAAATCCATTAATTCTTTTGCGTTCATAGTTCCTCCTAACAAAGTTCTATGCCATGTCTCCCTGATAGAACTTTTCCTGATCATCATCTAAAATAGCGGTTCCAATACCTTTGTTGGTAAAGATTTCCAACAAGATACTATGAGGGATTCTTCCATCCAGAATATGCACTCTGGACACCCCATTTTCGATAGCATTCATACAGTTCTTGATTTTCGGAAGCATTCCACCTGCAATAGTTCCGTCATCAATCAATCCCTGTGCCTCGGAAATTGTCATTTCTGAGATTACCGTTGTAGAATCATCCGGATTGGTATAAACCCCTTCGGTATCTGTTAAGAATGCCAGTTTTTCAGCCTTCACTGCTTTTGCAATGGCACTTGCGGCATCATCTGCATTAATGTTGTATCCATGGAATTCATCATCCAATCCGATTGGACATACAATTGGAAGGAAATCCTTTTCCAACAGGTCTAACAGAATGTCAGCATTGACCTTAGTCACTTCTCCTACGTATCCAATATCTTCACCGTCGGATAATTTCTTTTCAACCGTTAAAAGTTTTCCATCTTTTCCGCTGATACCAATGGCACGAACTCCGAGTTCTTCCACAATCTGAACCAATCTCTTATTCACACTGTTTAATACCATTTCCGCAGCATCCAAAGTTTCTTCGTCTGTTACTCTCAGTCCATTGATAAACCGTGTTTCCATTCCCAAACGATCAATGTGGCGGCTAATCGCCTTTCCGCCTCCGTGAACAATGATTGGCTTAAATCCTACTAATTTTAAAAGTGTGATATCCTGAATTACACTTCTCATAAAGTCCTCGTCAAGCATGGCGCTTCCACCGTACTTTACAACAATAATCTTTCTGTTAAATCTCTGGATGTAAGGTAATGCCTCAATCAGCACATCTCCCTTCTCAATCCATTTATCCATTTCCAAATCCTGCTGTCCCTTCATTAACATTTCCTCGCCCTCTTTCTAACTTCTATAATCTGCATTGATGCTTACATACTCATGAGTCAAATCACATCCCCATGCTGTGGCTTGTGCATCACCCAGTTTTAAATCTGCAATGGCTGTTACTTCGGATTCTGATAGAATCTCTGTTGCCTTTTCTTCACTATAATCTGTTGCTTTTCCATTTTCCACAATCTTCAGTTTTCCGGCTTTACTTTCGAAATAAATATCGACAAGATCCGGATTGAACTTCGCGGAAGAATACCCCATTGCACAAAGAATTCTTCCCCAGTTTGCATCATGGCCATAAATTGCAGCCTTGGTCAGGCTGGAAGTCACAATGGATTTTGCAAGAATCTTTGCCTGTTCCTTATATTCTGCTCCAACAACTTTCACTTCAAACAGAGCTGTCGCTCCTTCGCCGTCACCGGCAATCTTCTTACATAAGAATTCGTTCACTGCATGCAATGCTTTCACAAATTCATAGTAGTCTTCATTCTTTTCTGTAATCTTTGGATTTTCAGCCAGGCCATTGGCTAATAATAATACAGTATCATTTGTGGAAGTATCACCATCCACCGAAACCATATTGTAAGTATCCTGAATGTCTGCACTTAATGCTTCATATAATAAATGCTTACTAATATTAATGTCGGTTGTGATAAATCCCAGCATGGTACACATATTCGGATGAATCATTCCGGATCCTTTACACATTCCTCCGATTTTTACCGTATGTTCTCCTATTTTAAAAGAAAAAGCGATTTCCTTAGGAACTGTATCCGTGGTCATAATTGCCTGAGCTGCCATGTGCGCACCCTCATGAGTATCATCCAATGTCGGTGCAAGCAATGTAATTCCATTCACAATCTTATCCATCGGAAGCTGCTGACCAATGACACCGGTAGATGTTACAAGCACCATTTCCTTCTGAATCCCCAACGCTTCTGCTGCAGCCTGAGCCATATCTTCACAATACTTCATCCCTTCATCACCTGTGCAGGCATTTGCCACACCACTGTTACAAACAACAGCCTGGGCATAAGGCTGTTCGTAAATCATCTTCTGATCCCAAAGAACCGGAGCAGCCTTTACCTGATTCGTTGTAAAAGTCCCCGCAGCAATACAAGGAACTCTACTATATATCATTGCCATATCTTTTTTTCTTTTATCTTTCTTGATTCCGGCGTGAACTCCCATTGCGGCAAACCCTTTTGCGGCGGTTACGCCTCCTTTAATTCTTCTCATATTTCTTCCTCCATTCCTTCTTTTGGAAAAGTCCGTGCTTACAATATACATCTTTTTTCTTTTTTATGCAATGCTTTTGCATATTTATTCACTATTTTTTGCATATTTTTTCATTTTCTTACATTTTTGTATGGTTTTTTCTCTTTTTTTGCATCTTTTTTGAATATTTAATCATTTTTTTGTTGACCTTCCTTATAAAAAAGTGTTATATTAATTGCGCAATCAAAAGGTTGAATCAGGTCAATGCTTGTAATCTCCATCCTAGTGATGTATATTACAGATAGTGACTTTAAAAAACATTTATTATATGGAGGATTAAAAGATGGCAAAGGAAAAAGTTATTTTAGCGTACTCAGGTGGTCTTGATACAACAGCGATCATCCCTTGGTTAAAAGAAAACTATGATTATGAAGTAATTTGTTGCTGTATCGACTGCGGACAGGAAGAAGAGTTAGATGGTCTGGAAGAAAGAGCAAAATACTCTGGTGCAACAAAATTATATATTGAAGACATTACAGATGAATTCTGTGATGAATATATTGTTCCTTGTGTACAGGCTGGTGCTGTATACGAAAACAAATATCTCCTTGGTACTTCCATGGCTCGTCCAGGAATCGCTAAGAAATTAGTTGAAATCGCACGTAAGGAAGGTGCTACAGCAATCTGCCATGGTGCTACCGGAAAAGGAAATGACCAGATTCGTTTCGAACTCGGAATCAAGGCATTAGCTCCGGACCTTAAGATTATTGCAGCTTGGAGAGATGATAAGTGGGATATGGATTCCCGTGAATCTGAAATTGAATATTGTAAGGCACACGGCATTGACCTTCCATTCTCAGCAGATCAGAGTTACAGCCGTGACCGTAACTTATGGCACATCAGCCATGAAGGTCTTGAATTAGAAGATCCTGCAAACGAACCGGATTATGATCATCTTTTAGTATTAGGTGTTTCTCCGGAAAAGGCTCCTGACGAAGGCGAATATGTAACTATGACATTTGAAAAAGGTGTTCCTACTTCTGTTAACGGAAAAGAAATGAAAGTTTCTGATATCATCCGTGAATTAAACAGACTTGGTGGAAAACATGGTATTGGTATTGTTGATATCGTTGAAAACCGTGTTGTTGGTATGAAGTCTCGTGGTGTTTATGAAACTCCGGGTGGAACAATCCTTATGGAAGCACATGAGCAGTTAGAAGAATTAGTTCTTGACCGTGCTACTATGGAAGTTAAGAAAGATATGGGTAACAAGATGGCTCAGATCGTTTACGAAGGAAAATGGTTCACACCACTTCGTGAAGCAGTTCAGGCTTTCGTAGAATCCACACAGGAATATGTAACCGGTGAAGTTAAGTTTAAGCTTTACAAAGGAAACATCATTAAAGCCGGTACTACTTCTCCATATTCATTATATAGTGAATCACTTGCATCCTTTACTACCGGTGATCTTTACGACCATCATGATGCAGAAGGATTCATCACATTGTTCGGCCTTCCATTAAAAGTTCGTGCAATGAAAATGCAGGAAGTTGAAAAAAACAATAAATAAGATTTGAAATCAATCACAAAGGGCGTATTCATTATTGAATATGCCCTATTTTTATTGTAAAATAATAGGTAATTATGGGATTTTTTCCCCGGTATATTGGAGGTACCTATGGTAACGGTTAATGTTGTGGTTCCATGCTACAATGAAGAAGATATGATTCAGATGTTTTACGATGAATCAAAGAAAATATTTCAGACTATTTCAGGTTACGATTTTTCATATATTTTCATCAATGATGGCAGTTCGGATCAGACCCATCTTCTTTTGCGAGAACTCAGTCAATCTCACGAAGATGTAAAATATATCTCCTTTTCCAGAAATTTTGGAAAAGAGGCGGCTATGTATGCCGGATTATGTAATGCATCCGCTGACTATGTCATTATAATGGATGCAGATTTACAGCATCCGCCTGCATTAATTCCGCAGATGATAAAGGAAATTGAAAAAGGATACGATTGTTGCGCCGGAATGCGAAACAGCCGGAAGGGAGAATCAAAGATTAAAAGTGCATTCTCTGCCCTCTTTTATAAATTAAATAATCGTTTCACCAGCGTTCAGTTAAAACAAAATGCCGTTGACTTCCGTATCATGTCAAAACAGATGGTTGATAATATTGTTCGACTTGGAGAAGTACAGCGTTTTTCCAAAGGGATTTTTTCCTGGGTTGGTTTCCAGACCTCTTGGATTCCTTTTGACAATGTAGAACGTCCTGCCGGCGAAACAAAGTGGAGTTTTCGAAAGTTATTCCGTTATGCCATTACCGGAATCACTTCTTTCTCAGTTGCTCCATTGACCTTTTTAACAGGACTGGGATTAATGATTTCCGGATTTTCCTTTTTGTTAATCCTATTCACTTTAGCTAGAAAACTGTTCTTTGGCATTGATGTATCAGGTTTTGCATCCTTGTTCATTGCAGTACTCTTCTTGGGTGGAATTGTCGAGTTTTCTCTTGGAATTTTAGGCGAATACATCGCCAACATCTACATGGAATCCAAGGACCGACCGATTTACATTATTCAGGATTCCAATATCAAAGACTATAAATAATTTTCAGGAGTAAACATCATGGTACAGAGCCCTATCATAAAAAAATTTTTGGATTTTACCAGAAAGATTCTTTTTAAAATTTTCAAAAGTGAAAAAATGCGTACAATAATTACCAAGTTTACCGAATACGAGGTATTTACCTACCTCGTCTTTGGTGTGCTTACTACTTTGGTAGACATGGTAATTTATTATAGCCTGGTTTATATGGGAGCGGATGAAGTCATCACTAATGTCATTTCATCAACCTGTGCAATTTTATTTGCCTACGTTACCAATAAGCGCTGGGTATTCGAAAGCAAGGCTGAAACAAAGAAAGATCACCTTATGGAATTAATCAAGTTTTTCGAGGCAAGAATCTTTACTTTATTGCTTTCCACACTAATCATCTGGGTTTTCCAGATACTTCACTGGAATCCATACATTGCAAAAATCATTGCAATGGTTTTAACAGTGGTACTCAATTATATCTTGAGTAAATTTTTTATCTTTACTTCAAATAAGAAAGGAACTGAAAACAATGCAAACTAAGATTGACTCACTTAAAAAGGCATGTGTCGACAATATTTTTCACATTCTGGCCTTTATCATCCCGGTAGTATCCATGCTGGTAATCTACTACTTTAAGGACATTGGTCCTTTTGGCAAGGAAATGTACCTGCGAAGCGACTGTTATCACCAGTACGCTCCATTCTTGCAGGTCTTACAGGATAAGTTGAAAAACTTTGACAGCTTATACTATAGTTGGGAATTCGGTGGCGGAATGAATTTCTGGGGACTCATTGCCTACTACGCAGCCAGCCCTTTTAATATTCTGACATTAATCTGGCCATGGGAAATCACTGATTTTGTTAGTTTTTCCATTGTATTTAAAATGGGATTAGCAGGATTTTGTACTTCCTATTATTTAAAAAAACATTTTGGAAAAGATACCATTCTTACCACTGCTTTTGGTTGTGCTTATGCACTTTCCTCATACTTTGCAGCATACAGTTGGAACATCATGTGGTTAGACTGTCTTTGGATTCTTCCATTAATCGTTCTTGGTTTGGAAAGACTTGTATCCGAAAAGAAATGTAAGATGTATGCCATCACTCTTGGAATTGCATTATTCTCAAATTACTATATCGGATTCATGATTTGTATCTTCAGTGTCCTCTACTTCATTTATTTATTCTTTACACACACTTACGACACGGAGAACAAAGGAAAAGACATCTTAATTACCATTAAAAATTATGCAGTATTTTCAATTCTTGGCGGTGGCATTTCCGCAGTCATGAGCATTCCTGCCTTTATGGCATTAATGAATACCGTTTCTGCTGAAACCGATTGGCGTGATCTTCAGGAATACTTCTCTGTATTCTACGTATTCTTACGTTCTCTGATTGCCACACCAATTGCAGAGTTAAAGAATTATCCGGAACCAAACGTTTACTGTACCGTTGCAGCATTTGTTCTGATTCCACTCTTCTGCATCTGTAAGCAAATCAATGTAAAGGATCGTGTTGGAAAAGTTGCCATTACTATTTTCATATTACTTAGTATGTGCTTCAACCTCCCAACTTACCTGTGGCACGGACTTCATTATCCAAACAGTCTGTCTGCAAGATTTTCATTCCTTTACATTTTCATGATTGTAATCATGTGTTATGAAGCTGCAATTCATATCAAGGACTTCGAGGACAAGCATATCGTTGCATCTGCCTTCGGCGGTTCTGCTTTGATTTTGTTATGCAAGCAGCTTTATACCGCTCCAAAATTCTTAGAGGAACTCTATCATGACAATGACACTGCGGACGGCACCTATATTCGTATGGTTTACGGAAGTATTGCCTTTATCTGCATTTACGTTGTTCTAATGATTTGGTATCGTAAGAAAGAATCCTTAAAAGGCTTCATTTCTTACATTATGATTCTCGTGGTATTTCTTGAACTGACTTACAGTCTCGCTTATACCACAATCATGAGTACTCAGCCGAAAGAGCCTTACTACCAGGCCGTTGATACCTATAAGGAATTAAATGAAATTGCCCGCAAGGATTCCGATCAGAAATTCTACCGAGCACAAACAGCAACCTTTAACACAAAAAATGACGGTGCAAGATATCGTTACAATGGTATTTCTACCTTCTGTTCCGTTTCCCTTGCATCCACACAGAAATATTTTGATGCCATCGGCTTACAGGTTTCCACGAACTCTTATTCACACTATGGAATCACTCCTGTAACCGCCGCATTATACGGCATCAAATACGAATATACGACTGGGGAACCAACTTTCGCTAATAGCGAAACATTCCTTGCCACTTCAACAAAAATGCCTACAACACATTTATACAAGTTCAATGAATCTCTTCCGTTAGGATTCATGATAAAGAACAACACAATGGCAAAAATGAAAACAGAAGTCATTGTTGAGCAGGGAAAAACCAATAAGAAAGGGGAACCAATCAAGGATAAGAACGGGCAGCAGGTTATGGAAGACATTTATGTAACTGATCCATTTGCCGTTCAGAACAGTTTTGTTTCCAACGCTGTTGACGGTGCTTCACCGGTATTCCATAAATTAAAATCAGAAAGCGGTGTCATCACAGCAGCATACGACGATGCAGATGGTAGCAATGCCGGAGCACCGGAAACAAAAACCTACGACGTTTACTTCTACAGTATGACAACTTCTGAAAGTCTCACAGCCACCATTAATGGTTCCACTGTGGAATTAGAAACGGAAGTTTTAGCCGATGATGCAGTTACTACAACAGTCGGAGCAAATTCAAAGAGTTTTACAGAAACGAATACCAACCATATTTGTCATGTTGGCGATGTTCCTGCTGGTTCTACAATTACCTTATCCGATACTGCTTCTGTATGTTACGCTTATGCATTCGATTCTGAAGCATGGAGCCAGGCATATAACGCCTTGAATGAACAGAGCCTAAAAGTTACCAGCTTTAAGGATTCTAAAATTGAAGGTGAAATTGATGTTAAGGAAGGTGGCGTTCTTTATACATCCATTCCTTTTGAATCCGGATGGACCGTATACGTAGATGGAGAGAAAACAGAAGCTGCTTCTCTTTGTGCAGATTCCCTCTTAGGAGTTGTTCTCCCAAGTGGACACCACACAGTAACATTTAAATATACTCCTGCCGGTTTTATTCCGGGACTTGTTTTAACAATTTTATCCATCCTTGGTATAGCACTTCCATATGCTACCATCTATGAGTTAATTCAGAAGAAATCAAATTCCAAGCCTACACCGGCAAAGAAGGCATAAATACAGAAAAGAGGACTCACAACGAGTCCTCTTTTCTAATGCTCTACTTTAAACCAACTCTTTTCTTTCATAATGGAATATTGCTGTCCCGAGAAACATTCCGCATAATACGAACGTAATTGCCACCATAATTGGTTGAATTCTTGCATCTGTAATGACGTTTCTAATATCTGCCAGAGTAAACACAGACAAATATTTTAGTTTTTCCGCACTGCTTCCCATATTTGATACCATCTGTAAGAAATAACTGATAAACACGATTCCTAAACTCAGTCCAAAAACCTTCTTGGTTTTATGCGTGAACGTAGAAAGAAACAGACAAACGGAAAACAGCACCCAGGAAGAAAACAATGGAGTAATACTTAGCAATAGATAAACCTTCCTGTCAAACTCACCGCTTAACACCAGTCCAACATAGTTAAAAGCACTCAGAATCAAAATCATCAGGGTAATATAAAACATTCCACAAATGATTTTCTTAATGACAATGGTTCTCCTCAGAATCGGAAGGCTGTTTAAATACTCAATGGTTTTATCGTTTTCTTCTTTTAACAAAATGTTGGATCCGAGAATGCTGCTATAAACGCCTGTAATCAACAAAACAAATACAAATCCTTCTGTCTTCAACCATCCAAATGCCGAGTCTATTCCGGAAATATCCATATTAAATGCCACCAAAACATCTTCCGGAAACATCTTCATCATATCATTCATGCTGGAAATATTTTTTTCATCCACTAACGAAGGATAAATCAGAAATACCATTAAAAACAGTCCCAGAAGAATCAACATCCAGATCACAAAACTTTTCAGATTAATTCGTAATTCTCTTAGTAACATCTATTTGTCCTCCTCGTAATAATGTAAAAATAAGTCTTCCAGGGAAGGTTCCTCAATCAACACCTTTTCTACCGGATATTTAGCAAGAATTCTAATCACTTCATTGTGAGGAAGTTTGTTTGCAAACTTCACCGTGGAATCCTTTTGAGAAATCACTTGCTGTCCCAGTTCCTGAGCAATTGCCTCCCACTGATCTGAAGTTACCGTTACATAAGTAAGATTCTTCTTCGACAATTCTTCCACCTTTTCCACCTGAATCAATTTCCCTGAACGAATGATTCCAACCCGGTCACAGATTTTGGATACTTCGCTGAGAATGTGTGTCGAGTAAAAAATAGTCGTTCCTTTTTTCTTTTCCTCCAGAAGTAATTGATAAAAAACATTCTGCATGATTGGATCCAAACCGCTGGTAGGTTCATCTAAAATCACAAGTTTCGGTTCGTGCATCAATGCTAAAATGATTCCAAGTTTTTTCAGATTCCCCAGGGACAAATCCTCAATGTTTTTCTTTTCATCCAATTTCAGCCGTTCTACCAATTCCACTCTTCTATCATGTATATCCATCGGATAAAACGTCTCATGATAATCCAACATTCCTTTTACTGTTAAATCATCATACAAAGCAATTTCACTAGGCAGATATCCTACTAGTTTCTTTAATTCCATCTCTTTCCCTGTAAATTCCTTTCCAAAAAGGTACACCGTTCCCGCTGTTTTTTGAATCAGATTCATCACGGATCGAATCGTCGTGGATTTTCCTGCACCGTTAGGTCCAATAAATCCAAATATTTCCCCTTCTTCTAAAGAAAGAGAGACTTCCTCCACTCCTTTTACCTTTCCATAGTATTTCGTCAATTTTCGAATTTCTAATACCTTTCCCATACACGTTTCTCCCTTTTCTCCTATAAAAATAACCAGCCACAACTACGGCTGGTCATTTTATTGTTTTATTTCATGCTTTCCGCAAAATAGTCAAGCAGTCCGGAAGACGCAACATCAGAAGCAGTTGTCACCTTGGTACCTTCCCACTGCTTTGAATTAAAGTCTTTCTGTAAATCCTTTAAGTATCCTGCATACTTCTCTGCCAGAACCTTCGCCTGTTCTTCTGCAATCAGTTTCTGTTTATTGGCTTCGGTTTCTTCCTTCATATAGCTTTCTACACAATACAAAAGATAATAATCATTTCCATCCTGAATGATATCACTCATTTCGCCATTTGCCAGCTGATATGCTTCCAACTCATACTTCGCTGTAGCCTCATTCTTACAAATCGTCTTTTCAATGGAATCCTCCACCGTGTATTGCTTTGCTTCTCTGGAGAACGGCTGATAGCCTGCTTTTACAATGGATTTTGCTTCCTTTAATGTTTCCTTGATTTTCTTTGGATTTGTTTTTGTTCCATCCATATGGATGTACTGAATCTTAATTATACGAGCCTGCTCATCACTGATGTCCGTACCGGAATCTTCCGTCAGTTTCTCCCGTACTTTTTCTGCAAGGAAATAATTACGATAAAGGGCTTCCACATCTGTTAAAGCTGCACCGGTATATTGTTTTTCTGCATCATTCAAGGAATTAAAATAAGATTCCGCAGCACTTTTCACAGCGGTTTCCTCGTCTTTTTCCAAGGACACCTCCTGCTCTTTCGCCATAGATGCCAGTGCATAGCGGACAGAGATTTCTTCCTTTGTCTGATTCTTTGCAGCCATCTCTAAGGTAGACTGGTCATCCACCTTTGCGTTCCAATCGATTCCGGTTCCTAAGTTCTTCTTATATCTGTTCTGAACATCCATAAAAACCAGCATATATTCCGGTTTTGAACAAATTAGTTCATTCACTTTAAACATTTCATTGTCTTTCAATCCCACAATATTTCCGATGATTGGTGTATCTGTCTTGATTCCACATCCGGAGAATGAGCTGATTGTCAGCCCCATAATCAATCCCCACAAGAAAATTTTGTTTTTACGCATAACAAACTCCATTCTGTTCTTTAAATCATTCGCATAACATCCTCTAAAATCGTAGGAATGTTATCTGTAATATACTGTGCAGCACGACGTACTTCAGAATCACATCCCTGAAGTGCATAACTAAAATAAGAATGCTTGAACATTTCAATATCCCTGTACTCGGAACCGAATACCATAGTATCCTCCGTGGATACAGCAAACATATGCTGAATCAAAGACAATACAATGGAACGGTTTACGTACTGCGCGGTAATATTTAACTGGTTCGGGTTTGAAATGGAAACATTTGCACCCTTTGCCCATTTATTGTAGAAATAAGAATAACTCTGTTCATTAAATTCCTTCTTGGAATAGATGGTAATCTTCGTGATGTCTCCATGCAATTCCTTGGTATCTTTAACAAACTCCGGTGTTTTTCCCTCTTCCTTTAACGCTTTAATCAATTCATATTCATGACTTGTAAGATAGATTCCCCTCTCTGTGGAATAAGTCACTTTATAGTTTGAATCTTCCTGTAATTCCCGTTCCACATCCAAACAAATGAGTCGGTCAATCGGTGTCTTACTTAATACTTTATCTTGATAAATCACAACCCCGCCATCGTTACATGCGAAAATGATATCTTTTTTTATCTTTCCAAACAATGGACTTACCGCATCATAGTTCATCCCCGTCACAACGGCAAATCTGATTCCTTCACTATTTAACCGTGCGATTAAATCAATGGTCTCTTCAGAAATCTTGTTGGATTTTTCCGAACATTTCAACGCGCTTAACGAACAAACAACTAAATTAATCATTTTACCACCATTATTTCTTTATACTAATTGCTTTCGAGCTTTTTCCCCGATATGTTTTGCCCGAGTAATTATTATACACTTTTACCTTGTAATAGTATACATTACCTTTTGCAGTTTTGGTATCAGAAAAACTACAAACATTTTCACCAGCAATACTTTTAACCTTCACAAAGCTTCCAGTGGTTCCGGTTCTTCTGTACACATCATATCCGGTTGCACCGTTTACCTTTTTCCAGGAAACATTAATTGCATTTCCTGCCAGGACAGCTGATGTCATTTTTGTTTTTTTCGGCATTGGCTTCGCCGTGACTGCCTTGGAATTTTTAGACTTATAGGTTGTCTGCCCCACTACACGATAAGCCTTCATCTTATACACATAAGTGGTTCCAACAGCCAATTTCTGGTCCTTATAGGACTTTGCAGTTCCCTGAACCTTAGCAATTCTCTTGTATTTTTCATTACCAATTTTTCGATAAATATAATATCCGGTAAGATTTGCATTTTTCGCCCAACTCAGTTTCACCGATTGATAACTAATTGGCTTCGCCTTCATCACAACCTGAGAAGGTTTTTCCACAGCGACGCCTACCTGAACTGAACTGACAGCAAATTGTCCTGCTGCTGTAAAGGCATACATTGTTACGGTTCCAAGTGCTTTTCCGGTAATCTTTCCCGCGGAATCCACCGTTGCAATGGCAGGATTATCAGAACGATAATAAACCGTTTCCTTTGTTTTTAATTTTACCGGAAGGGTAATGGTTCCCCCCTTTGCAACATTATATTCTTTATCCACTGTGGCGTATGCAGAAGAAATATATCCTTCATATGTTTTTCCACCTTTTGTGGTTTTTATCTTATACCAATAAGGGTTTCCAAGCCATCTTGTACCGAATTCCGCACTGGTCGGGATAGCCTTTGTAATATATACCGCATCCCCTGCCGCCAATGTGGTAATGAGTTCACCGGAAGTATTGGCTTTCTTTCTCACATTCACTGCCGAAGAAATAGTTGCCCTTGTTGTCGTGTTTCCATATGTAATGGTATTACTCTCATCTGGCATGGATGAATAAACCGGAATCACAAAGGTTTTCGCTAATGCTGTAATTCCTAAATCTTCATAAGCACCACAGGTAAGTGCGGCTTCATTGGCTGCACCATAAATATTTGTCATATACTGATGCGTGTAAATCGAATTTTTCGATGCTTTATTTACATTAAATCTCTGATAATAAATCGTGTTCTGTCCAGCGTTGATATAAGTTTCTCCGATGTATTTCGCGCCGCCATCAATGGAATTCATTGGTGTCGTCCACGGTCTGCTGTAAGTGCTTCCACTGGAAGCCCATTTTAATCCATTGGAAACCGGATCTGCTCCAGAACTAGCACCAATATTATAGAAATTATAAATTCCCGCATAAGTCTTAGAGTAATTTCCGTTAACACTTCCATTGCCACCCATTCCAGCATATTTTGAATGTTTTTTTATGCCAATCTCCTGAATGATTTTTGATGCGATATAGTAAGCGCTGACATTATTCTTCTTTGCCGTTGCCATGATTTGGGCTGAATACAGGGTATTCGTCGTATAATACTTTCCTGTCTTGTCCAAATATGCCATCTTCGTATTATGCATAAAGGATCCTTCCAGAATCGCTTCAACCCCTGCCTGTGTCTGGGTTGCGGAATCAAAAGATAACTTTTCAAACATATAAATATGTTCTACATCCAGGAAGTTTCTCGGATCCATGAAATATGCAATACAGTTTTTTGACGCAGCCACCCATCGTCCTCCATCCTTTGCAATATAGGCTCCTGTAGCAGCATTGTAATTACTACTCAGTTCATTTGACTTCAGTAATTTTGAAAAACTGTTTTCAATCAAACTTCGGTCATTGGTAAACTCAGCATTTACCGCTGTTTGGAAATCAATTCCTGTGTTATAGGCAACAAATTTCCAATTCGGATATTGGCTATGTAACGTCCTAAGATATGACTTATAACTTTCCGGGAACGACGCGATACTCTTCTCAAAAGCAGTATCCGCCGCCTGAACGTTTTTGCTCTGATATCCCGACGCCAAACATCCAGCCATAAAAAGTATCAATGATAAGCAAGTCAGTTTCTTAAAATATTTTTCCGCTCTTTTTCTCATAAAACCACTACTTTCGTACTTTTACACCTTTTGTTCCTCGTTTCCCTATTTTTAATTTCCGTAATTCTACCTGTTTTCCATTACATTCTACCACTTCATTGTCCCCTGTATCAAGAAGATACACATTGGATACAAAATCATCCGGATTTAATTTTATGCCACGTACTCCCAATGTTCCTTTTTTCTGTTCCGGTATTTCCTTGATTGGGAATCGAAGGAAAATTCCTCCATCCGTCTGAAGCACCAGGATTTCTCTCGTATACTGCAATCCAGCATCCTGTTCCTGAACTTCTTCTACCATATCCATGGTTCCAAATTCCATCTGTTCGAAATCCAATGGTTCAAAGTCATCGGAACCGCCGGAGAGCATTACCGGTAAATCCATCTCTTCCGGAACTTCTGCTTCTTTGTTCGATACCCTCGTAATCTTTACGGATACCAATTCATCATCCGGTCCCAGTTTTGTTGCCAGCATGGTCTTTCGGTTTGTTTCAAACTCACTGCCATCCACCAACTTAATCATTCCTTTTTTCGTTGTGAATAATAACTTTTTATCCTTCATCATGGAACCACTGAACAATGCAATAATTCCTTCTCCTTCGGAACTGTAATTTCCAAGGTTGTCAATCGGCACCCCTTTTTCACGGACTTTTTTCACCGGAATTTTCTGCGCCTTAATCTGATGCATATTTCCATTATCAGTGAAAATACAAATAGTATCCGTATTCATGCAATTGAAATAGTATTTGTTCTCGCTGGTCACGGAATCGATGTTACGATCGAAAGTCGATGTTTCCAACATCTTCGCATATCCATATTTATCCTGAACAAAAACATATTCCTGTTCCACAAAGGCATTTTCATCGAAGACAGCTTCTTTCCCGTCTTCGATTAATGTCTTTCTTGGTACTGCATATTCTTTCTTGATTTTCTGCAAATCTTTCTTGATTGCCTTGGTCATAGCTCTTCTACTGTTAAGAATCTCTTCGTACTCAGCAATCTTTGCAGTCAATTCTTCATATTCCTTCTGCAATGCCAGAATTTCCAGACCAATCAATTTTGCCAGACGTAATTCCAAAATGGCCTGAGCCTGACGTTCTGTGAAGTTCAGGTTTCCGGCAAGAATTTCTGATTCCGGATTTTTAAACTTGATATCGGTAGTATCCCCGGTCATCAGGCAGTTCTTTGCCTGCTTCTGAGTCTGGGAGCCACGAATAACTTCAATAATCAGATCAATGATATTCGTTGCCTTAATTAATCCTTCCTTAACTTCCTTCTGGTCCATTGCCTTGCTAAGCAATGTGGTATATTTTCTCTGCGCTAGATCATACTGATAATCTACATAATATTTAATGATGCTCTTCAGTCCCATGACTTCCGGTCTACCGTCAGCAATAGCAAGCATATTCACCCCAAAGGTATCTTCCAGCTTGGTTTTCTTATACAGCATGTTTTTCAATTTTTCAATGTCGGCACCTTTTTTCAATTCCAAAACAATACGCATTCCGTCCTTATCAGAGGCATTGGAAATATCTACAATATCGGTAGTCTTCTTAGTCTCAACCAGGTCAACCACATCCGATAAGAACTTTCCGATTCCGGAACCAATCATGGTATACGGAATTTCCGTTACAACCAGACGATCCTTTTCACGGCTCTTTCCTTTTTCGAAAACCAATTTCCCACGTAACTTGATTTTTCCGGAACCGGTTTCGTAAATCTCCGGCAAATCCGATTTATTTGCTACAATTCCTCCGGTAGGAAAATCCGGGCCGGGCATAATTTCCATCAATTCCTGAGTGGTGATATTTTCATTGTCCATATAAGCAATGACCGCATCCATGACTTCTCCCAAGTTATGGGTTGGGATACTGGTGGCCATACCAACGGCGATTCCTTCTGCACCGTTTACCAAAAGATTCGGTACACGTACCGGCAATACTTCCGGTTCTTTTTCCGTCTCATCAAAGTTGGGCACAAAATCCACAACATCCTTGTCCAAATCTGCCAAATAGACATCTTCGGTAAATTTCTTCAGTCTGGCTTCCGTGTAACGCATTGCTGCGGCGCCATCCCCTTCAATGGAACCAAAGTTTCCGTGTCCGTCCACTAAGGCCATTCCTTTTTTAAACTCCTGAGCCATAACTACCAAAGTTTCATAAATTGAGCTATCACCATGTGGATGATATTTACCCATCGTATCTCCAACCACACGGGCTGATTTACGATGTGGCTTATCATGACTTAAATGTAACTGGTCCATAGCATAAAGTACACGTCTCTGAACCGGTTTCAATCCATCTCTTGCATCCGGCAAGGCTCTTGCACAGATAACACTCATGGCATAGTCAATATAACTTTTCTGCATCACTTCCGAATATTCGGTCTTAATGATCTGTTCCGTCATCTATTTCTAACCTCCGATATTCTCATTTCGAGAAATCTTTTTTATACATCTAATTCTGCATCTGTCGCGTGGTTGTAAATAAACTCACGACGTGGGGCAACTTCGCTCCCCATCAGCATGCTGGTAACTTCCGATGCCATTCTTGCATCTTCGATTTCAACCTGTTTTAAAATTCTTGTTTTCGGATTCAGGGTTGTTTCCCATAACTGTTCCGGATCCATTTCCCCTAATCCTTTGTATCTCTGAAGTGTGAATCCTGTATGGGTCTTTCGGTATTTTTCCAATGCCTTATCGTCATACAAATATTCCCCTTCTCCTTTTTTCGGTACCACCTTATAAAGCGGTGGGGTTGCAATATAAATGTGTCCGGTACTAATCAGTTCCGGCATAAAGCGATAGAAAAACGTCAATAACAACGTATCAATGTGAGCACCGTCCACGTCCGCATCGGTCATCAGAATAATCTTATCAAACTTTAGTTTTTCAATGTCAAAGTCATTTCCATATCCTTCCGAAAAACCACATCCAAAGGCATTGATCATGGTCTTGATTTCCGCATTGGCTAATACCTTGTCCATGGATGCTTTTTCCACGTTTAAGATTTTTCCTCGAATTGGCATAATTGCCTGAGTCTTTCTGTTTCTGGCAGTCTTTGCCGAACCCCCGGCAGAATCTCCTTCCACAATGAAGATTTCACATTCTTCCGGTTTTCTGCTTTCACAGTTTGCCAGTTTTCCATTGCTGTCAATAGAGAACTTGCTCTTAGTCAGCATATTTGTTTTCGTTCTGGCTTCTGCCTTACGAATCTTTGCGGATTTTTCCGCACATTCAATTACGTTCTTTAAAGTCTCCAGATTTTTATCAAAAAACAGGGTTAACTGCTCTCCTGCCACCGACTTTGTAATTCGGTCTGCATCCGGATTATCCAGTTTTGTTTTTGTCTGACCTTCAAATCGAGGATCAGGATGCTTTATGGCAACCACGGCGACCAGACCGTTTCGTACATCCGCACCCGTAAAGTTTGCATCTTTTTCTTTTAAATTTCCTAACTCACGGGCATATTGATTGATGGTGGTGGTCAGAACCGTCTTAAACCCGGTAATGTGGGTTCCACCTTCCTGGGTGTAAATATTGTTACAGAATCCGGAAATGTTTTCAGTAAACTCATTAATGTACTGAAATGCCACTTCCACCTCAATATTTTCCTGTTCTTTCTTAAAATAGATAATATCGGTAACGGCTTCTTTTCCCTTATTCATATCCTCAATGTAAGCCTTGATACCGTTTTCTTCATGGTATGTTTTTGATTCTTCTTCCCCAACACGCTTATTCTCAAAATGAATAGTCAGGTTCGGATTCAGATATGCCGTTTCATGGAGACGACTTTTTATGGCATCTGCCTTAAAGTAAATCTTTTCAAAGATTTCTCCATCCGGGAAGAATCGGACCTTCGTTCCGGTATCTGACTTTCTGCATTTTCCGACTTCCTTTAAGTCATAACAGATTTTTCCCTGCTCATATCTCTGATTGTAAATTTTCCCATCTCGTTTAACATCTACCTCTAACCAAAGAGATAAAGCATTTACTACAGAAGAACCAACCCCATGCAAACCACCGGATATTTTATAGTTTCCATCTCCAAACTTACCTCCGGCATGCAATGTTGTGAACACGACTTCTACCGCTGGTCTTCCCACCTGCTCATTAATGTCCACCGGAATTCCTCGACCATTATCTTCAATCGTTGCAGAACCGTCCTTTTCCAATGTCACTTTGATTTCGGAACAATATCCGGCCAAATGTTCATCTACGGAGTTGTCCACAATTTCATAAATCAAATGATTTAGTCCCTTAGTCCCAACACTTCCAATATACATTCCCGGTCTCTTTCGAACGGGATCCAATCCCTCCAGGACCGCTATACTATTACCATCATAACTATTTGCCATTGTTTACCTCACTGTTTTGCGAAAAGAAACCATTTCCAAAATGTTTTCTCAGCAATCTGTCTTCATTTTCAAAATGCGCATAATCATTTAAGCGCTCAATATGATATGTCTCCATATCTTTATCGTAAAGTATTTCTGTAATACTGCAATTTTCTAATTGTCTTCCAAAAGACAGCCACTTTGCCGAAGGAGCTCCCGCAAGTCCTGTAAGCAATGCACGAATCCAACCGCCGTGGGTCACAATACATACATTTTCGTAATCCTGCTGTGCGATTTCATCCAGCACTTCCTTTGCTCTGGCAAAAACCATTGCACTGTTTTCTCCGCCCCCCGGATAGGGGATGTCTTCTGTCATCGTGGCACGTTTTTCCAGAAATTCCTTATATCGTTCTTTTAACACAGAATTTTCCAAGCCGGTCATCTCACCAAACTCTGCTTCCCGTAAACGGTCATCATAAAATCGCGGCTTTTTCACATAGCCATTAATGATATCCGCCGTTTCCACTGCTCTTAGCAGATTACTGGAATAGACTGCTTCAATTCCGTAATTTTCCAGACGTTTTCCTGTCAGATGTGCCTGTTCTCTTCCTTCCGGCGACAGTTCCACATCCACATTACAAAGTTTACTGTTTTGCCTTCCATGGCGAATCAAATAGATATTCATATCATCCTCTACTTATCTTTCAAATACTGAATCATTCCCGGTCCCAGCGTATCTGTCGGACGAGCGATAAACCCATGCTTTTCGTAAAACTGTTCTCGCCCCTTGGCACACATCAAATCCAACATCATCACCGTTCCCGGCATTCTCAACTCGTCGGCATAGGAAATCAATCGGTCAATGATTTTGCTTCCAATTTTCTTTCCCTGATATTCAGGAACCACAATCAAGTCCTGAATATAACTAATCACTGCGCCATCTCCTATAAGACGTCCCATTCCAACAGCCTTATCCTCATCATAAACTGTAACAATATATAAGCTACGGTCCAATGCGATTTCTGCCTGTATCGGGTCTAAGGAAACCCAATTGACAGCAGCCCGTAATTGTAAGTATGTCTCAACATCTAATTCATTTTCTTTCAAAAAAAGCATTTTGTCTTTCCTTTTCTCTTTTTAAGGCTATTTTAACTAATACATTATACAACATATAGCGCAGTTCTTCAACAGTTCCCACAACAATTTGTACCTAAGTTTTCATAAAACGGATACCTCTCTTGCGAGGGAAAATAATCCCCCTTCTTCTCGTTTGAAAACAATATTTTTGCACATACTAATTGCGGGGGATGCCATGAAAAGATTACTTTTTCGTCTGTTTCTGCTGCTCGTGTGCGGAATCAGCATTGTGTTACATTTCAAAATCGACGATGCTTATTTTAATTTCACGGAATTTAGTTACTTTACCGTCCAAAGCAACATTTTCTGTTTTATTATGATGTCCGTTCTGGTAATCAAAGAATGGACCCACAAGGATTTTTCAAAACCTGTCTATCTCTTTTTTCACGGAATGGCAACTTCTGCCATTTTATCCACTGCCTATATTTACCACTTTTGCGAATCGGTAAATAAGTACCCTTTGAAAACCCAGGGAATTTTCAGCATTCCGGCAATGGACCTTTTTGGTCATTACATCGTCCCTGTACTTTTTGTAATGGATTGGTTTCTTTTTGTTCCCAAAGGGCAATTACGCAGGGGCTACATTTTTCAATGGATGGCTTTCCCGATTTTTTACTTACTCTGTTTTTTAAGCCGCTGTAATTTCAATCCGGAAACCACTTTTGAGAAAGTGGAAAAATACCCTTACTTTTTTCTTAATTATGAACGATTAGGTCCCTTGTATTTTTGCAAATATATTTTTTATATTTCTATCATCATGCTAACCATTAACACCCTGCTCTATACATCGGATTACATTTTATCCCATAAAAAAACCGACAGGTAAATTTCCTGTCGGTTCGATTGTTTTCACTAACTTTCTTCATACGGCACAAAGCCTTCAAACAGTTCACCAAAATAATCTTCAAATCCATAGAACATAATAAACATAGAATAACCATTTTGATATTTTACATAGAAATTCGATCTGGCCGTATAGCCCTGCACATTAATTTCAAAATCTAAGGCGTCAAAGCTTTCTTCTCCCAACGTATCCTGATATGGCTCTCCCAAATCATAATCAACTCCCGGGGCACTTGCCACCATACTCTGTGCCACTTTTTCAATTTGTTTCCTTCCGGAAGAAGAAGCCACATCCACTTTTCCTCTTACAATGGTCACAATCATACTGGTTGCGCTGCTGGTGGATTGAACTTGCAATTCCTGGAAAGCCCCAGTTTCGCCTAAATTTCCTTTTATAATATCATTTGCTTCATCCTGTGGTACTTCCGAAAAAGTCATGGTATATCCTTCCGGACACTGAAAGCGAACATGAAAAAAATTATTTTCGTACGTATTATCCTTCACACTCCCCGGTTTGTATGGTTTCGTATACAACAAATTTGTACAACCACTAAAAACACTTCCCATTAATAATACAACACTAAGAAGACACGCAATTGATTTTTTTGATATTTTTGTGAATCGTCTTCTTTCATTCCCTGCAGTACCACTTTGTTTCTTCATGATTTTCTGTCTTTTGTTCATTTACTTTTCTCCTTCATACTCAATATTCATCAATGTCAATCCACATGCTGGTGCCTTCGGCCCTGCCGCGTAACGGTCTTTCGCTTCCAATATTTCCTTCATATGCTCCGGCGGATAAACGCCCAACCCCACTTTTAAAAGAGTTCCAACAATAATTCGGACCATATTGTACAAAAATCCATTTCCACTGATACGAATTGATATTACATCACCAAACCGTTTTACGTCAAGTGTGTATATCGTTCTTACTGTAGATTGCACCTGACTTCCCGCAGAACAAAAACTGGCGAAATCATGTTCTCCCACAAGGTATGCTGCTGCCTGTTTCATTTTTTCCGCATCCAAAGGCATATACACAAAATGGGTATATAGCCGCTTCAGTGGGTCTGGAAAACGACGATTCAAAATTTGATATTCATAGGTTTTTACACTATTCTGAAATCTCGGATGCCAGTCCAAGGGAACTTCATCGGATTTTTGAATTCGGATGTCATTAGGCAGTCTTTGATTTAAGGCAAAGGAGATCTTCTCAGCCGGAATTCTTGTTTCAGAGTCAAACACTGCCACATTGCCCACCGCATGAACACCGGAATCGGTACGACTGGCACCAATTACCTCAATCGGTTCTCCTAACAAATCCGTCAACGCCTTATTAATAACTTCCTCAACAGTTATTCCGTTGATTTGTACCTGCCACCCACAATAATTTGTTCCATCATAGGATATTAATAATCTGATTCGTTTCATATCATCTCCATTTTTACTATATTTTCAGGAATCTGATTCCAACAACCATCAGAATCAAAACTAACTGAACTCCATATGCTACGCCATCCCGCATTTGATACTTTAACGGTTTCATCTTTGTTCTCTCACCACCGCGGTAACAACGCGCTTCCATTGCCGTTGCCAAATCCAGTGCACGTCGCATTGCCGATATAAACAACGGGACCAAAATCGGAACCAGACTCTTTGCTCTTCGAAAGACATTACCGGTTTCAAAATCTGCCCCTCTGGACATCTGGGCCTTCTTGATTTTTTCCGCTTCCTCCATAAGAATCGGAATAAACCGTAGTGCCAATGCAATAATCATTGCAATTTCATGAACCGGAATTTTTAGCACTTTTAAAAAACCTAATCCTTTTTCCATTCCATCCGCCAAGTCATTGGGCGTAGTTGTCAACGTCATAATAGAGGTTCCTAAAACAAGGTATATGAGTCGTAGTCCCAAAAAGGCTCCTCTCCTCAGTCCTTCCCTTGTAACAGACAAGATTCCCACCGAGAATATAACCTGTCCCTTCGTCATCAGCACATTCACAATCACGCTAAACAACATGATAAAAAGAATCCCTCGAAGACCTTTCAGCAGTTTTGAAAAAGGAATTTTCGCCACCAGGACTACCGTAAGCAGATAAATGGTCCAAACCGCGTATCCTAAAAAGCTATTTGTGACGAACAACAAAACAATCCAAACCAGTGTTGCAAATAATTTCACTCTGGGATCCAAACGATGTATTATTGAATTTTCCGGATAATAGTTTCCAATTGTGATATTTGCCATTGTCCTCTCCTGCTCTTTAATGTTTTACGCACGCCAAAATGCTTTGTTTTGCTTTTTCTAAATCAATTACGTCTTCATCTACCGGAAAGCCTTTCCGTTTTAATTCATTCATCAGATAGCAAATCTGTGGTGCAGCCAGCCCCATTGCTTCCAATTCCTTATATTTTTTAAAAACGCCGGCAGGCGTATCATCCATTGCCACCATCCCCTGATTCATCACAATGATGCGACTGGCATACTTTGCTACATCCTCCATGCTATGAGACACCAAAATAATACCCATTCCCTTTTCTTTATGTAACCGCGACACCAACTTTAGAATCTGATTTCTTCCTTTCGGATCCAGACCTGCAGTTGGTTCATCCATAATCAAATATTCCGGTTCCATTGCAAGAATTCCCGCAATGGCAACCCTTCGTTTTTGGCCACCGGACAATTCAAAAGGAGACACATCATAAACGTCTTCCCCGATGCCTACCAGAGTCAATGCTTCTTTTGCTTTTTGTTCTGCTTCTTCCTGACCCAACTGCTTATTTAACGGCCCGAAGCAAACATCTTTCAATACCGTCTCCTCAAATAGCTGATACTCCGGATATTGAAATACCAGGCCCACACGGCAACGCAAAAATCTGCGGTCATAACCTTTCTGCCAGATATCCATTCCATCAAAAGAAACACTCCCTTCATCCGGCTTTTCCAATCCATTGAACTGTTGAATCAATGTAGATTTTCCTGATCCGGTGTGCCCAATAACCGCCACAAACTCATCCCTGTGAATTTCCAGATGAACCTGTTTTAGAGCAACCGTTTCCGTGCTGGTTCCTTTTCCATATCTATAACTTACATTTTCTAATCGAATACTCATATTATTGTTCCTTCAATCGTTCCAATTCCGCAACCAGTTCCTTCGCTGTCAGAATACCATCCGTTAACGGCACCCCTTCTTTTTTTAGTTCAAAAGCAAGTTCCGTTACCTGTGGCACTTCCAATCCGTAAGTTTTCAATTCTTCCACTTTAGAAAAGACTTCTCTCGGTGTTCCCTGTTCTACCACTTCTCCGTGATTCAAAACAAAAATCCGATCCGCTTCTACCGTTTCTTCCATATGATGCGTAATGAGTATAATTGTGATGCCCTTATCCCTATTCAGTCTGTGAAGCGTTGCAAGAACTTCTTTTCTGCCTGTAGGATCGAGCATCGCCGTAGGTTCATCTAAAACAATGCACTTCGGTTCCATGGCAATAATTCCGGCAATAGCTACTCTCTGCTTTTGCCCGCCTGACAATTCCATCGGGGATTTATGTCGAAGTTTGGAAATTCCCACAGATTTCATAGCATTTTCCACCCGACTCCAGATATCTTTCGTTGGTACCTGAAGGTTTTCCGGTCCAAAAGCCACATCCTCCTCTACCATGGTTGCCACAATCTGATTATCCGGATTCTGAAATACCATTCCAGCCTTCTGACGAATCTCCCAGAGACGTTCTCCATCCTTCGTATCAATTCCATCAACCCAGACCGTTCCTTCCGTCGGCAAAAGCAATCGATTCATCTGCTTTGCCAGTGAGGATTTTCCAGATCCATTGTGACCCAGAATCGCAACAAACTGCCCTGGCTCCACTTCCAGATTTACACCGTTTAATGCACGTTTTTTTTCTTCTTCGTCCATATAATCATAGACTAAATCATTCACTTTCAGAATACTCATTTACATCTCCTTATCAACTCGTTTATTGTATTGTATTTAAGCCATTTTTGCAACATTCCCCACTTTTTCATTCGAAACTTCTTGTATTATTTTATTAACTTTATATAATAGGATTGTACAAATTCCATTTATATAGAAAGGACATTTCTATGAAATTTTTAAAAAATCTAAAGAAGAAGGCAAAGCCTTTCATAGAGAAAGCAAAAAAATTCACATTTAAATATCGTTATGGTTTTTATGCAGCCATTCCATATTTTTTGATGGACCTTGTAACTAGAATTTTAGGGCACATCGATTACTACCCAGTGTTTTTTCCAATGCCAAATTTATTTACATTTTTATGGATTTTCCTTTTCGTGGGAATCATCATAAATTTAAAAGGCATTTTCGAGATGCTGGCTTACTGGATTTTCTTTTTCTTTGCAATGTTCCTGTATTTGGTCAACAATATTTATTTTTCCATGACGAAATACTATTTTAGTCCAAACTTATTGGAATCCACCGGCGAAGGAAAAGATTATATTATGGACACCATCCTTGGAGCTGACAAACTCATTTATGTTTTTGCGGTAATCTTTTTCATCATTGCCTTGGTTGTTTTTATTAAGATGAGAAAGCGAACTCAGTTCCATTTCAAGAAAATGGGAAAAGTCGTTATCATTTTCATTTTGCTTCATGCCATAATGCCTTTATTGTACGGAAGCGGTAACGAGTTGGAATGGAAGAACTTTAAGAACGATCGTGTCGTATATAACCACTTCAACGAACCAAATAAAAGTATGAAAGTGGCCGGTTTATATGAATACACTGCAAGAAGTTTCTACATTGAATTCTTAAAACCGGAGGAAAAAATCAGTAAGAAAGACAAAGATTTCTTGGATGAAATATACACCGCTGAAGATTCGCATACATCGAATGACTATACCGGAATTTTTGAAGGAAAAAATGTGATTTTTCTTCAATTAGAAGGAATGGATAATTGGGCACTCAATGAAGAGCACACCCCGACGCTGTATCATTTAATGCAAGACAGTATTAATTTTACAGACCATTACTCCCTCTATACCGGAGGCGGTTCCACATTTAATTCCGAGTTTGCAGTAAACACCGGATTCACTACTCCGATTTCATACATTGAAAATGTATATAACTATAATAAGAACACATTCCCATACACCATGCCAAAGCTTTTCAAGGAGGCCGGCTACAGCGTGAATGCTTTCCATATGAACAGCGGCGAATTCTACTCCCGTGCAATCAATTACGAAAGTTGGGGATACGATAACTATTATGGTCTCATTGATATTGTGGATTATAAAGATGACAAATACGAATTAGACCGGGAATTAATTGCAAACAGCACTTTTGAAAAATTAATGTTTGATCATAAGCCAGGAGAAAAATTTGTCGATTATATCATCTCCTACACACCACATACACCTTTTAATCCACACAAGGCCACCAGCAAGATGCTGGCAGAAGAAAAATATTCCTTAAAGACTCAGATTGATGCATTGACAGAAGAGGATTGCGTAAACCTATGTGTAGAAGAAACCGATAAAATGGTATCGATGATGATAGAACGCTTAAAAGAACGAAACCTTTTAGAAAATACAGTAATCGTGGCTTATGCCGATCATTATCTGTACACCTTAAAAGATAAGAGTATTTTAGACAAATATAAAGTAACCTCTAACAACCTGATTAATAACACACCACTCTTTATATACTGTGGTGACAAGGAAGCTTATCAGCCGACAGATATTCAGACCACAACCATGCAGATTGATATTCTTCCAACGGTTCTCAACTTGTTTGGAATCAAATATAATAGTAATAACTATTTAGGCACGGATGCCTTGGATCCGAACCGTAAAGGGTACGCTTTCTTCAGCGACTATTCCTGGTATAACGGAAAGTCTTATGTAGAAAACAATAAAGTAACCTACGGCGAGAGCATGAAAAATTCGGATATTAAGGAAACTTCAGATTTGATTCATAAAATCATCAGAAAGAATGATTTAACCCTTAAATTCGACTATTTTTCTTCTTCTAAGTAAACATCTAAAAGGGGCTGTAAAAAAACTCCCTAAATAGCAGAACTGCATTGGCAATGGCCAATGCAGTTCTGCTTCTTTATGTAAAATCATCAT
>CACXEU010000096.1 GCA_902766735.1 uncultured Lachnospiraceae bacterium | reverse complement strand
GATCTCCTTTCAGATGGGGGTATGATACCATTTTTTTCATTAAGCGCTGCCCCGTCTTTTGGTCTTAAATCGCTAGGCCATTATAACTACCAGGATTGTTTATAGAAATGGCTCTGGACAAATAACAAACATATTCAAATGTAAACAGAGCAGAGTACACCTGATAAGCACTACTGTGCTGTAAGCGTTTTGCTCTATAAATGCTTTCATACTTACTTACAGGATATTTGATAATGTTTAGTGCCTTAACTCCAAGATCACAGTCAACATTCAGCTGCCGCTGACTGTCCGCAGCGCGGTAGTGCTTCAAAACACCTCCATATGCAAAATTACTAAAGACCCCTCCAATTGCAGGAACACTTCGATACTGTGTAGTTAACAAATCTACCTTATACTGGTACGGCTTTGTTTTAGGGGTTACAAAAGAATTCAGTTCCACCATGGTATAAATGTTTTCATTTTTCCAGAGTTCAACTGATGTGATAGGTTCAATTTGAAATGGATCACCTGCAATAATGAATTTTCGAGGAGTCTTCTTGTACAGCGGGAATATAATGTTTGCAATGGGGACCATGGAAGCCTCGTCAATCACAATGTAATCCCAATTGATTCCACGCAAAAACACTCTATTGTTATCTGGCATAAAGAAATCATAAGGAAATCTTGCTATTGTTGTAACTGTAACGTTCTTGTCCAAAGTGCGGATGTCAAAGATTTTATCTCTGAACACGGGACTTTGTTCAATTTCTTCATCAGCTGTCCCGCCAAAGCGGACAAGCCAATCTTCATAGGAAGAATCAGCAACTGAGAGCTCCATGATTCTTTTTATCAGAACATCTGCCGACTTATTCGTTGGAGTGAGAACAAGTACTTTGCATTCCGGGTTATCTTTCATCATTGGAATGAGTACATTTCGTGCCAGATATGTTGTCTTGCCAGTTCCGGGGGGGCCGAACACGAATTCGATGTTCTCACACAGATTATCCTTCATATTGAAGTCATCTGCCAATCCCAACTCGGAAAACTGTTTCCTTAGCTCTTCCCAAAGGAAAGACGGACTTTTGGCGTCGATAGTTGCCGCAGTAACGGAACCAAGATCAACCTCTTCGATATCTGCACCATTCTTCATCTTAACCCGTAATGTATAAGATTTGATATTCGCGACCTCAATAGCAATCGTTTTTTTCTGATTGCCCATATGGAGAACCAGCGGAATATCCGCTAGGTCTTCCATGAATTGAGGAATATATCGGTTTGGATACTTTAAGACGAGAGTGCGTTCTGTGCCTGGTTCACGTTCAACCCGAGCAAAACTGATGGATACTTCTTTGCTATTGGCATTCGCCTCATTGCTATTTAGGCTCTCCATTTCCAGAAGGGTATTAAACCAAGCTACCGTATACTTTCCCTCTTGTGTAAGTTGAGTAGCTTTATTATGAAGTTCCTCAAAATACGCAATTCGATCTATCTCAGCCGCACTTCTTTCTTTTGCACGTTCAATTTTTTTGCTGTAATCGACAGCAGAGGGCATAAACTCGTCCTCATCCACATCCTCGCCATCTTCCACAGCGGCTGTTTCAGTCGCAGAAGGCTTATCTTTTGTCCGCCGGGCAATATCCTTTATTACATTGGTGGTTGTCTTACAGCTGGCTCTTTTGCCATGAGATTTAGAAGACGATCCGTCATCATCAAATAAATGATCAAATTCTTCAGGGTAATCCCTATTTTCGGAATATTTTACACCTTCATAAGAATCATGCTGTCTTTGTTCCGTAGCATTTTTTTCAGCTTCTTTCTGGCGGCGGAATTCCTGAAACTCAGCTAAATCAGCTTCATCTTCTATACCATACTCTCTCACCTTGTCTGCAAAAGCTATTTTTTCTCGCTGCGTATCAGTCAGGTTACAATCATCCTCTTTATTATCATCCTCAGAGGAAAAATTTTTTGAAATGCCAAGAAAACTCATGAGTGAGTCGGCCCAGTCAGAATTCGTATCGTAAATTTCAGAAATGGTATCTAAATGCAGTTCGGATGGAATTACAAAGTTTCCGTTGATATCTTGTAACCATGGTTGCTCTCTCAACAGTTTAACAGTGGAAGAAGTAAAATGTATGTATTGTTTTGAATAATAAAAATATTCAAAATTGCCACTAAGTAAACTTTCCAGAGATACCCACTTGTTGCAATGTACCTCAATAATTCTCAACAAGCTATTCCAAAGAACAACGGATTTTCTCTCATCTCTGGTGTCGAGAATATACTTCATAATTTCTGTGCAACCTTCAATGACGAGCTCCGTCCATGAGGTTTCTCTCGTAGAATGCCGATATGGGAGATCGTGTCTTCCAGAAGAGGCATAATCTATCTCGTGTTTTACAATGGAAATTTCTTTTTTTATTCCAAGTTTTGTAAGGAAAGACATCAATTGCTCATTGGCTTCCCGACCAACTAGATTCTGATATTCATCTAATGCGATAAAACGGACATCTTTTTTAGTTTCAAAATAATCTGTCAATTCCTTTGTGGGGAGATACATAGAGCTGCCCCTACCATGGTGGGGATGTGGATCACCATGGTTATAGTAGGTAAGGAATTCACATTGTTTTATTAAATTAATAAATTCATTTATTTCCCCATTTGGGCACTTACAGTAGTACGTAAAAAACAACATAAAGTGCGAATCAGTATCGATCTCTCCACCTCTTTCATACTGAGGAAGAATAATATTATGAATTTGATCCCTGATAGAAGGCTGCTTGATTCCTATATCGGCTATAAATTTCTGTGTTTCTGAATTTTTGAGCAGTTCTGGGTGAACAAAAGTATAGCCTTCAATATTCTCTACTGGAAGGAACAAAATAAGTCGTTGACCTTCATCATCAAACGCAGCCACTGCATTACCGTTTTGATCCAAAAAAATAGGCTGCGTTGTGGAAAGCTCTTTTCTGTGCTTTGTTTCTGAAAGCCACTTATAAAATTTGTGGAGCCATTCAAATGTTTGACTTTCTATGAAATGCGCAGAAATCCCCTTTATATTCTCTGAATGCTGCTCGACACCAAGTGTAGGATTATAAAAAAATCCCTCTGATCGACCATTGATAATCGCATCTTCATTGATAT
>CACXEU010000095.1 GCA_902766735.1 uncultured Lachnospiraceae bacterium | reverse complement strand
GATTTAAGTGTTGCTGAGTATAAGGTTAAAGCCGAGACTGAAAGAGCCGAGAAATTGGCAAAGGAAAATGCTGAATCAGAAAAGGAATTGAATGAGACAAGGACCAAGCAAGTAGCTGCTGAAAAAGAATTGAAAGATACTTACAAAGAATTGGAAGTTGTCGGTGACGTAGCTGATCTGGGAAAGAATATCAGAAAACTTGAAACAATGGTCAGGAAAGGACCAGATGCTCCAAAGGGAATGATGTCAGCTAAGGGTTATCGTGAGAAGGTAGTTATACCATTTATTGATAAGCTGTATGGTGTATTCAGAAATGTAGTTGATTTTGCAAAAGGCTGCTTCGTTCAGTTAAAGGAAGTAACGGAAAAGTATCATGAAGTTTCTGAAATCAATGAAAGTCTCAGAAGACAGAATAGCAATCTCAAGGAACGGATTGAAGACCAGGAAAAAGAGATTGATGAACTGTATGATTCTAAAGAGAAACTTGGGTATTTTGAGACATTCTTACGAAAGGAAGACTATGATAAAGTCATTGAGATGGGCGAGGAACAGGATAAGATTAGAAAATTGAGAAGGTAAAAAATTGAACTGTTTTTCAAAATATGATACTATATATAACTGTTAGACTTAAGTAATGTACTAAGGAGGGATTATGAAAAAGAAATTTTTATCATTATTATTAGCTTTAACTGTTCTGTTCTCAAGCATAAGTGTTCATAGTACTAATATTTATGCGGCAGATGGAACAGTTAAAATATTTTTAGGGGATAGTGATACGCCAAGACACCATAAGGCGATTGCTGAAGGAAGTAGAAGTGAAGAATTGTCATTTGCATTAAAAGAAGGAACTGTAAAGACAAGTTCGTTCTCAAGTGATAATACTAATTCATTTAAAATAGTGAAAGAAAATGGCAAAACTTATATTGAGGGTATCAAAGAGGGCGTAGGATATGTAACCTTAAATATCGAAACCACTACAGGCAAAAAATATAAGGAAAGACTTTTTATTTCGATTTACAAAGGAACTGGAACATATGTAGGTTTATTCAACGCAAATGCCGATGTATACCGTGGTGCATCGACAAATGCGGATGTTGAAAACTTAGATGATAAAGGTGATTGTAAGAAGGGGACGAAAGTCAATGTTGTGGCAACATGTTCCAATTTTTATTTAATTAGAACAATGGATGGTTCAGTATTTGATGATGACAAGGATACTGGATTTGTTGAGAAAAAATATATTAATGTTCAAGCATCTGCAATTGAAGTTGATAAGACTTTTATTCTAAATGTAGGCGACAAGAAGAATTTGAATGCAAAAATATTACCGAATTTTGCTAGCGATAAGAAACTATATTATTCTTCTAAAAATGAACGCATTGCTACTATAGATCAATATGGTAATATTAGTGCAAAAAAGGTGGGTAGCACAAATGTAACAATATTTACGGAAAAAGGTGCTTTACAAGAAGAATGTCGAATTGTTGTCACAGATAAAAGTGAATATAGTTGGGAAGAACCTGAACTTGCCAGTAAAAATAGCAAATCCTTTAAAATAAAGGCTAATTGGATAGGAAACAAAAAAATAAAGGTAAAGTGGAAAAAGCAGGTTGGGGCACAGAAATACATCGTTAAACGAAAAGATGGGAAAACAAAAAAGTTTAAAAAAGTTACAACTCTATCATCGAAGAAAAATAAATATGTTGATAAAAAGGTAAAGAAGAATAAAAATTATTGGTATAAGATTGTTTGTAAGAAGGATGGCAAAAATGTTCAAAGTAACGTGGCTAAAGCGAAAAAGAGAAAAAAGATTGTATTAACTGCCACGGCAAATAATAAGAATTATATTAAATTGTCATGGAATAAATCAAAGAATATAAAAAAAATAACAATTCTTAGAAAAACGGAGGGACAGAGATATAAAGAAATAAAAACATTGTCTGGAAGAAAATCTTCATATAAAGATGAAAGTGTTAGTTATTTTACTAAATATAAGTATAACCTTAATCCGTGAAACTTGTTAACCCAATTTCGGGCGTATACCCGATAAATACTGGGTGTAATTCGGTTTCATTTCCAGTTTCTGTT
>CACXEU010000094.1 GCA_902766735.1 uncultured Lachnospiraceae bacterium | reverse complement strand
CTTTATCTGAAACTTACGGGAATGGTCAGTCGGTTGGATGTCCAGTCCCGATTCATTCAGGTGGTAAATACAAAAATCAGTTTTGAAAATATAAGAAGTTTTTCTTTGGAAAAGTAGAAGGAGAAGAGAAATGTATCAAGCAGTAATTTTTGACTTAGACGGAACGTTATTAAATACAATTGACGATTTAGCAAACGCAGTGCGATTTGTTCAACGGAAGTTTGGTTGGCCGGAAGATTCCACAGAAGTGGTGCAGCAGCATGTTGGAAACGGAATTCGTAATCTTATAATCCGTTCTACTCCGGAGGGCGAGGAGAATCCATTATTCGAGGACGCTTTTCTTTCTTTTAAAGAATACTATCAGCAGCACTGCGAAGATCAGACAGACTTATATCCGGGAATTCGGGAATTGTTGGAAGCTTTGAAAAGAAAGAATATTAAGCTGGCAATTGTCTCTAATAAGGCACACCCTGCCGTTCTGAAACTTTACGATACATATTTCAAAGACTATATGGATGTGGTCTATGGAGAAAATGAAGATGCCGGGATTCAGAAAAAGCCGGCTCCGGACATGGTAAAACTGGCAATGGAACGTTTAGGCGTCGTACCATCAGAAACAGTCTATGTGGGCGATTCCGATGTGGATAAAGCCACCGCAGATAACTCCGGACTGGACTGCATTCTATGCGAATGGGGATTCCGTGAATTACCATTATTGAAGAGTCTGAAGCCAAAAGCAATTATCGCAGAACCGCTGGAACTGATGAAGTTTGTATAGTTCATACGGAAAAAGGAGACTTTACAAAAAGTAATGTCTCCTTTTTCCTTTATTCTGACTGTAACTGTCTCATGTGATAAAATTCACCTTTTAATTCCATTAATTCATCATAGGTACCAAATTCTGTGCAGCCGCCGTTTCCAATTACGGCAATCTTATCTGCATTTCGAATAGTAGAAAGTCGGTGAGCTACAATGAAAGTAGTTCTGGTATTTGCCATATTTTCGATGGCAAGCTGAATCTCATGCTCGGAAGTACTATCAAGAGCAGAAGTGGCTTCGTCGAAAATAATAATCTTTGGATCTCGAACTAAGGCCCTGGCGATGGCAAGACGCTGTCGCTGACCACCGGAAAGTTTTCCACCGTTTTCCCCAATCATGGTATCTAAGCCCTTCGGCAATTCGGTAATAAACTTTTTCAAGTTGGCTGATTCGATGGCAGCCCAAAGCTGTTCTTCTGTGACGTCCGGCATGCCGTAAGTGATGTTATCTCGGATCGTTCCGGAAAACAGAATAGTGTTCTGTGGAACAACGGAGATGAAATCACGGTAGGTTCGTAAGTTTAAGTCATCCAGATTCTTGCCGTCCAGAAAAATTGCACCGGAGGTAGGGCGGATGAAACCGATTAACAGATTTAAAATTGTAGTTTTTCCGGCACCGGATTCTCCGACCAAAGCAATGGTTTCTCCTGCATTTACCTGAAGATTAAACTTGTAGAGAATATCTTTATCCACGGCGTCGGCATAGTGGAACGTTACATCCTTAAAATTGAAATCTCCGTGAATGGAAGAAATCTTTTCTTTTCCTGTGTAATCTTCCACATCATCAGAAAGAAGAATTTCGCCGATACTGGTAATGGATTCAGTTCCCTTGGAGATGTTTGGTAACATCATGATAATGCCAGCTACCTGATTCACAATGGTGGTAAAATAACTCTGGTACATGGCAATTTCACCCACAGAGATATTTTTCTTGTAGGCCATATATCCTGTAAAGGCCAGACAAACGATCTGAAAGGTCTGGAACATGCACCAGCTGATGGCACCAAAATTGGCATGAATGATATCTAATTTATAACCACGATAAGCAACACCATTTAGAAAATCTCCCATCTTTTTGATTTCTTCGTTTTCTAATGCGTGAGCACGGGTGACCGGAATTAAATCTACCATTTCCACCACACGGGTAGAAGTTTCTTCCATTTGTTTACGGAAGGCACGGTTACTTCGTCGAATTCCTTTTCGGAACATTCCAATGGTAGCACCGGCAATTGGTACCGTAATTAAGAAGAATACAAAGACAATCAGACTTCTGGTAACGGTAACAGTTAATGCCACAAAAATATTTAAGAAGATGGTCAGCATCTGAGTGAAAATCTGAGAGGAAAGAGCCTGAATGGCTTCAACATCTCGAATGATTTTCGACTGTAAACGTCCGGATTCCGTTTCCTTATGGAAGGAAATGGATAACTGCTGTAACTTTCGAACCAGAGAACTACGTAAATGTGCTTCCACAGCACGGGTCGCTGTGCTTTGGCAGACATTAAATAAATAGTTTAGTGGAAAATTGAAAGCAATCAATGTGATGATTACCGCAATGTTTAAGACAATTTCTGTGGAAGAATGTATTGCCGGTTTAGTTGCAATGTTAATAATGTTTGAAGTGACAATCGGCAATACCCAGACCGGACTGTTCTTTAAGATGAAAAGAAAACCTGCAAGCAGAAAACGCCAGTAGGTTCCTTTGTACAAGTTAAAAAAGGTTCGCACCGGATGGCCTTTTCCTTTTCCGAAAATTTTCACATACTCGTCATCATGTTCGACTGGATTGTCTTCGACCCATTCCGTTTCCTTGTAAAAAAGACTCATAATTTTCTCCTTTATTCTATTCCGCAGGCTTCCTTGGCAAGGTGATCCGCTAAATCATTGTATTTATCTCCGGAATGTCCCTTAACCTTTTCAAAAGATATCTGAACTTTTTTCTTTGCCTGATCGTAATATTTCTTATATAAAATTGTACCTTTTTTATTAGTTTTCCATTCGCCCAGGCACCATTTGGAAATACCCATATAATCGTAGTAAATCGTGAGTGTCTTAATTTTATGTTGAATTGCATATTCCATGGCGGCCATAGATCCGTAGATTTCTCCGGCAACATTTCTCATGGAAGCCATTTCCTCATCATTGTAGGAATCCTTTAAATGAATTTCCTGTCCGTTATGGAACATGACAACGCCATAACCGAACACGCCGGTGGATGCATTGAAACTTCCGTCCACGTAGGCAACGGCAGTCAGAGAATTGGAAAAAGGTTTCTCAGTATCCGGTGCCTCCTCATTCTGTTCCGGTGTGTAATCAATTTTTTCGCTCATTAAATCGTCCAAGGAATCGGCAACATCGAACAGATTCAACTGTTGACCGTCCCAACCCATATATGCGTGTGCTTCCGCAAGGGTCTTAAAACTTTTGTAAAGTGCACCCGGGTATCCATCCACGCTGGCCTTACATTCTTCCCAGGTTTCAAAAATCCCGGTAGTTAACCCGACCTTTACTGCATAATATTTTTTCGCCATGAATTACTCCTTTATTGCTAATGCTTCCAAGGATTCAATTTATCCGGATCAGTAGGATCCCAGCCCTTTCGTTCGTCATCGTCTGCAATCTGCTCGAATGGAGGCAATGGTAATGGCGGTTCCTCATTCTTTTTACTGTAAATCTTTACAGGGGTTCCTTCCGGACAATTTGCAAAAATCCATTTTACATCGTTAACCTGCATACGGATGCAACCGTGAGATGCAGCAGTTCCTAATTTATTATATTCTTCATAAAGTAATGTATCGTTGGACATTTCCTCGTAAGGAATGGAATGTAACATGATTTGACCGTATACACGGATGGCATACTGGGTATATGTGGCGTCCACCATAAAATTCCAACGTTTCTTTTCACTGATTTCAAAAGTTCCCAAAGGGGTATCTTCCGGTTCCTTTGCTGTGGAACAAATAAATACCTTGTATGGAACGGTGTAGTGACCGTTATAGTCTATGCCATAAATAGTTACGAAGTTTTCGGCACGGTTTACTTTTACCAGAAACGGATAATCAGCATCAAAGTCAATATCTTCCTCGTGATCAGGGGGAGTGACTTCTTCCGTTTCCGGTTCTTTTGTGGTTTCTTCGTCCGTCTCAGGTTCCTTGGTAGTAGATGGTACCTGTGTCGTTTCTATTTCTTTTGTGGGAACTGTTGTTTTATTACAGGCCATAAGAAAAAGGGAGAGGCATCCGCACCCAATAATAAGCCATAATAAACCCAAAACCCAGGATTTTAATTTTCGTTTTCTCTTCATTTGTTTCTCCATATTTTTAATCGCTCTCTTATTCTATATTTTTATGGGAATATTTGCAATAGACAGATGATATTTATATATAGGTAGTTTTTGAAAGATAAAAAGGCAAAAAAATGGAAAAAACGGCCTTTCACTTAATTTTATTAAGTTGAAGCATGCTGTAATTGACGTATCGGGCGTTCTTTGTTATTATTTGTAATGGAAAATGTGTACATATCGAAAGGAGATTAATATGGGATACACAAAACAGGAAATTTTGAACATTGCAGAACAGGAAGATGTTGAGTTTATTCGTCTTCAGTTTACAGACCTTTTTGGAACATTGAAGAATGTTGCCATTACAAAAAGTCAGTTAGGCAAAGCTCTTGATAATAAGATTATGTTTGATGGTTCATCTATTGATGGTTTCGCAAGAATCGAAGAGTCAGACATGTACTTATATCCGGATTATGATACATTTGAAATTTTACCATTCAGACCACATCAGGGAAAAGTTGCAAGAATGATTTGTGACGTATATAAGCCTGATGGAACACAGCTGGAAAATGATCCACGTTGTATTTTAAAGAAAGTATTAAAGGAAGCAGAAGATATGGGATACAAATTTAATGTTGGTCCTGAATGTGAATTCTTCTTATTCCACACAGATGACAATGGTTGTCCTACAACCACAACTCATGAAAAAGGAAGCTACTTTGATTTAGGACCAATTGACTTGGGTGAAAACGCTCGTAGAGATATTGTCTTAAACTTAGAAAAGATGGGATTCATCGTGGAAGCATCTCACCATGAAGTAGCACCGGCACAGCACGAAATTGATTTTAAATACTGTGAAGCGTTAGAAGCAGCAGATAAAATCATGACATATAAGTTAACCGTGAAGACCATTGCAAAGCGTCACGGATTATATGCATCCTTTATGCCAAAGCCAAAATACGGTGTTTGCGGTTCCGGTATGCATATCAATATTTCCATGGCAGATATGGAAGGAAACAACTTATTTGCACAGGCAGATGATGAAAGAGGTCTTTCCGCTCCGGCATACAGCTTTGTTGCTGGTCTTATGGAACATATGCGTTCCATTACAGCGATTACTAACCCAATCGTAAACTCTTATAAGAGATTGGTTCCGGGATTTGAAGCACCAACTTATATCGCTTGGTCTGCTACAAACAGAAGTCCATTGATTCGTATTCCGGCAGCAAGAGGCGCTGGTACCAGAGTAGAACTTCGTTGTCCGGACTGTGCATGTAACCCATACCTTGCAATTGCTGTAACAATTGCCGCAGGTCTTGATGGAATCAAGAGAGGTCTTACACCGGTTGACAGTGTACAGAAGGACATTTTCGAAATGACAGAGGAAGAAAGAGAAGAAGCTAAGATTGAAAATCTTCCAAAGAATCTTTACGAAGCAATTGAAGAAATGAAAAAATCTCAGTTTGTAAAAGATGTTCTTGGAAAAGATGTATTCAAGAAATATATTCGTGCAAAATCTGAAGAGTGGATGGAATACACTTCTCAGGTTACAGATTGGGAAATTGACAGATATTTAGATAATATTTAATTCAGTATCATTGATTCGGAGGAACAGGGTTGTCAGGTATTATTGTAGTGTTCCCGAAATTGGAAGATGCTCAGGCGATTAAACATTTGCTCATACGAAATGGATACAGCAATGTTACTTGTTGTACCAGCGGAGCAAAAGCAATCAATATGGCAGACAATTTAGGGGAAGGAATTATTGTAAGTGGATATAAACTTCCGGATATGCCGTATCGTGAGATTTATGAGAATGTGGGAAGCCACTTTGAAATGCTGCTAATTACATCCATGAGTAAAGAAAGTCTGGATGAAGAGCCGGGAATTGCGATGCTCGAGATGCCATTAAAAGTCAGGGATTTCTTGAATTCCGTGGAAATGATGGATACAAACCTCTACGAAAGACTTCATAAGAAGAAGAGAAAACCGGGGCAGCGTTCGCCGGAGGAACAGCAAATCATTGATGAGGCAAAAAAAATACTGATGGAAATGAACCAGATGTCAGAACAGGATGCACATCGGTATATTCAAAAGTCCGCAATGGACAGCGGAAGAAATATGGTGGAAACCGCCAGTATGATTCTTACCATTATGGATCAGGATTAATTATCATGTCGGAAAATTTGAAAAAGTTTTCCGACATGATTCTTTTTTTATAAAAAACTGGAAATTCTCAGGAGAGGATTATATAATAAGAAAGTGTGAAAAATGTTAGTTTTATTTTAGGTACAAGGAGGACTGAAAAATGTACAAAATTAATGAAAACTATTTGAAACTTCAGGGAAGCTACTTATTTTCCAATATTGCAAAAAAAGTAGCTGCATATAAGGAGGCGAATCCGGACAGAGAAGTGATTAGTCTTGGAATCGGCGATGTGACACAGCCACTTTGCCCGGCAGTCATTGACGCCATGCATAAGGCAGTGGATGAAATGGCAGTAGCAGAAACATTTAAAGGCTATGCACCGGATTTAGGATATGAATTTCTTCGTTCAGCTATTCGTAAGAACGATTACCTTGCAAGAGGTGTGGACATTGCATTGGATGAAATCTTCATCAGTGATGGCGCAAAGTCAGATTCCGGAAATATTGGTGATATTTTCGGACAGGATAACCGAATCGCAGTTTGTGATCCTGTATACCCGGTTTACGTGGATACTAATGTTATGGCTGGAAGAACAGGAGAGTTTATTAAGGAAACAGAAAGTTGGAGCAATGTGATTTACATGCCATGTACCAAGGAAACAAATTTCGCTCCGGAATTACCAAAGGAAACACCGGACATCATTTATCTTTGTTTTCCAAATAACCCTACCGGATCTACCATTACAAAGGCGCAGTTACAGGAATGGGTAGATTATGCAAACAAAGTTGGTGCAGTAATTATCTATGATGCTGCTTATGAAGCGTATATTTCTGAAGATGATGTGCCACATTCCATTTATGAATGTGACGGTGCAAAGACATGTGCCATTGAATTGCGAAGCTTTTCAAAGAATGCCGGATTTACAGGAACCCGTCTTGGATTCACTGTGATTCCGAAAGAATTGGAATCTAACGGAACAAAGTTAAATGCATTATGGGCTAGAAGACATGGAACAAAATTCAATGGTGCTCCATATATCATTCAGAGAGCCGGAGAAGCTGTTTATTCTGATGCAGGAAAGGCACAGACAAAGGAACAGGTTGCTTACTACATGAACAATGCTAAGACAATCATCGAAGGATTAAAGGGTGCAGGATATTCTGTAAGTGGTGGTGTGAATGCTCCATACGTATGGTTACAGACACCGGACGGAATGTCATCCTGGGATTTCTTTGATCATTTATTGCAGAATGCAAATATCGTCGGAACTCCAGGTTCCGGATTTGGACCAAGTGGAGAAGGCTATTTCCGACTGACAGCATTTGGAACATACGAAAATACATTGAAGGCGATTGAACGAATTAAGAATTTATAAGAGTGGAGGGGCTGGTTTTCAGCCCCTTTTTAAGATGAAAGTTGGGAGGAGATGAAAGAAATGCGCTGGAAAAGAGGATTTATAGCACTGGGAATTGTTTTTGTCAGCCTGGCGGTAATTATTGCGGGGAATTACAAAAGAGCGGTTTCTGAGGCTGTTACAGAGCAAACAACGGCAGTTTCGGAAGGAACCACAGCAACCCTGCCTGCAAAAAACACAGAACAACCAAAACTGATGTTTCGAAAGAAGTATCAGACGATTACAGCTGGAAAGGCGAAGAAATTTAAGGTGAATGCCAAGGGCGTACTATGGAGTTCTTCCAATCAAAAAATTGCAACGGTGTCCTCTAAGGGAAAAGTTCGGGCAAAACGATATGGGAAGGTGTGGATTTCTGCAAAGGTTGGAACTGAGGTTGTTAAGACGAAAGTAAAAGTGTTGCCGAAGAAAATCATTGGAATTGATGCAGGGCACCAAAGAGTCGGGAACAATGGATTAGAACCCATAGGTCCCAGGGCAAAGACCAGTAAGCCCAAGGTATCCAGCGGAACCGCCGGTGTTTTCACGAAAAAAGCAGAGTATGTCCTGACACTTGAAATCGCAAAAAAATTACGGACGAAGCTCATTGACCGCGGTTACAAGGTTGTTATGACCAGAACATCCCATGATGTCAATATCACAAACATTCAAAGAGCACAAAAGCTAAATAAGAAGTGTGATATTGCCATTCGTCTTCATGCAGATGGAGGTCCGGCTTCTGCAAAGGGAGCCAGTGCATTATACGCGCCGGAATCAAATCCATATGTTGGAAAATTAGCTGGAAAGAGCAAGAAATTGTCACAGTGTGTGTTGAATTCTTATTGCGGAGCAACCGGCATTGGCAGTCGTGGACTTTCCGCCAGAAATGATTTATCCGGAACCAATTGGAGTACCATTCCGGTGACGTTATTGGAAATGGGATTCATGACCAATGCTTCGGATGACAGATATATGTCTTCGAAAGCAGGACAGAAGAAAATGGTGGATGGAATTGTAAAAGGAATCGATGAATACTTTGGATTCAGGAAGTAAAATAAAGAAAAAAGTCTGTTGACCTATGTGGCAACAGACTTTTTTACAATGATTTATTTTTATAATTCACTATATCCATATCCGTTTACTAATGCCTCAATCTTTTCTCCGGCCTTACACAGCGGACAATCGTGGTGATCGTAAGCCTCGTAATTTGGAATATCCTCTGCACGGAACAGGGCGTCTACGCGATGTCCGTCAATGGAATCTACAGCACTGAAAATCGCTGAAATTCCCTGTAGAATCCCACCGTAGTATTCTACACATTCGATACTGTTTCGGATGGTTTTTCCAGTAGTAGCAGAAGCTAAGAGAAGCAATACATTTCTGTTTTTAACCTCATGTTTCAGATTATCTCTGAAGAACATCTGTCCATTGGAATCGTACTCCGGTGTCACTACATAGATGGTCTTATGTGCGTTCATAGATAATACGCCGGCACGACTTAATTCACTGGCAAGAAAAGCACCAATGACTTCACAACCTTCCAGACAAACGATAGTATCAATTGGCTTTCCCATAACATTGTAATAATCCTTCATAGCAATGGCAATTCGCTCTGCCTCGTTCTGACGGGTTTTCATAGTTGTCATATCAAGATACTGGTTTAAGTGTGAGTTTCGTGTAACAAAATGTCCGGGTATCGTCTTGATTGCAATATTCGGGTCCTTTCGGGAATAATATTTGATGATTCTGTTTTCGGCTAGCATAAAAATCCCTCCTTTTAGTAATATAATATTCTGCTGACCTACTATGTAGGTGTGTTTTAAACACTTTTTCCGTTCACTCTGATAGAAATATTATACACCAAAAGAAGGGGTTTTAAAATAAAAATATTTATAAAAATTTATGGGTAACTATCTTTTTTTGAAAAAATAATCAAACTTATCATCCTCTACAGAATCTTCCTGATAATTGAAATACTTGTCGTAAGCATCCTGTAAATCTTCTAAATCAGTTCCGTAGTCGTTAGGATTGTAATTTTCCAACGGATCCACTGGTTTTTCCTGCTCTCTGTCAGGATTGTTGTAGATTCTGTCATAAGTTCCCAAAACGGTTTCCGGAGGTTCGTAAGAGAACTCTTCGGTTTCTTCAGCGTCTTTTACAGAAGAAATCTCTTTTTCCTCAGAAAGGAGTGTCGGAGCGTCTGGAACCTTTTCTGGTTGCAGCGTTGTTTCACTTGATGCCTTAACCGGTTCCGGTTGGGTCTTAGGCTCTTCCCGATAGTATAAAAAGTCATCTACCTGACCGGTGTTGTAATTTGCAGGGTCATTGTAATCATAATACTCATCCGGATTATTGTAGTCGTAGTAATAGTCATCTTCTGAAGATTTCTCATCTTCCGGCTCCGCTTCTTCCAGTAAATAGGTAAAGACAAATGGAGCTCCCAAAAGAAGTAGGGAAATCAGGGCCATTACTCCTGGAAACACAAACATGTTATTCGGGATGAAGCAAATCGTTGGATTCGTAGGAGAGACCCGGACTGTAACAATAGAACCATCTTCTGCATCCTCCGGTGCAGAAGAAACAGGTACATTCTCGTAGTTTACGCCAGCGTAAGTAAAGCTTACTGTCGGACGAAACTGAGGTGTATTTGGATTATTCGCTGTAATATAGGAATCCGTTGACTCATAATGAAGTACACCAGTGATTTCCTCTGTGAGTGATAGTTTCAGAATATCTGTTCCAAAAAAATAGAGTGCTACAATCATCACGGCAATGGATGGAATAAAGTACATCTTGGAAATTTTTTTCTTTTTCATGATAATAATCCTTTATTTTAAGCGTTTTTTTTCAGTTTCTTCTCGCGCAGATTGGTAATCTGAGTGAAGAGGAAGGCGATAAAGATGAGGATTAATTCAGCAACGGTAGCCCAAAGTCTGGAAATTACTGAAATAATAACAATGGTTGGCTCGCTTGGAATGATTAACGCCAAGCCTACACCAATGATTCCTTCTCGGACGCCTAGTCCAGAAACTGTAAAAACGGCTAAAATACCAATGATTGCAGAAATACCATAAATTCCTGCACAGTACAGTGATTCGCTTAAAGGAACCGGGTAAATGGACCTTACAAGCAGGTAGAAGCCTGCACCAACAATAATCCAGTTGGCGATGAACAGTAAAACTACCTTAATCATTTGTGGATAAGTGATTGGAATCTCCATATCCTGCTTTTTAATTAACTTTCCAAAGGTTCTTAAGAAGAAGTTGATAATCTTTGGGTTGATGCAGATGAAGAATGCTACAATCAGTAAAATAAGTAATCCAATGAAAATATATAATGCGGTTTCATTGGAAGTATTAGGAACAACCTTATGTGCTAAGTCCATTAATGCTTTTCGTGGGAAAAAGAATAAGGAAATCAGGAATAGGAACGCTGCACCAAGAAGAGTACAGATGTTTTCCAAAAAGAAACAAATGGTAACTTTGCTAAGTTTTACACCTTCTTTTTCATAAGCCGGAAATCTGGCAGCTAACATAAAAACCTTTCCCGGAATATATTTTCCGAGGATGGAATAAAGATAACAGACTACGGCGTTCTTATAAGTGATGGACGAATCGTTCAAGTATGTGATGTAATGCCAAAGGGATGCCAGTGTGAATTTGTAAGCAAAGTAGAGTAGCATGGAACCAGCGAAAATCCCCCAGTTTGGTTTGAAATCCAATTCTTTGATTTCGTTAATGTTTTTCTTAAAATAACGAACTAAAAAGAATACAACAAGTACAAGAAACGCAATCTTTAAAAATTTCATAATGTTTGCCTTGTTGAGTTTTAAATTCTTCATTGATAATTCCTCCTAAGATGGTATCACAGAAAGTTTTTCTGCATAAAACACTTGGACATCAGGGATGCCCAAGTGTAATGTCAAAGTTATATTTCTGTTAGAAACTAAGCAATACTCTGATAAAGCACATATAGTAGTAGATGAACCAGGTCGGTTTCTTTGCCAGTTTCTCATACTTTTCTTCAGAATATTTTTTGTTTCGTTCTGCTAAACGGAAAGCCAGCTTATGATTCCACTTACATTTGGAAGTGGTGTCTAAGGAAGCATTTCCTTTGGCTGCCGCAGCATTGAATTTAAATACTAATGCACGTTTCTGGCTGCGAACCATATCGCGGTCACTTAAGTGGGTTGCGTGAATGTCACCTTCCGCAATGGCGCGATTCATAAAATCGTAAGCCTTCTGGGAACGAATGACGCAACTGGTGTGTTTGATGGTTTCACTCTTCATTTCCTTTAACCATACATCCCCAAAACTGATGTCGCTGGCACGACCATATTGATCCTGGCAGTACATACAGCTGCCATTTTCGAAGTAGTAAGCATTCTTGTATGCGCAGATTGTCTTGGAGTAAGAGAAGTTCTTCTCTGACTTGTCCTTGTAAATGACACTGGAAGTTCCGCGCCAGTGTCCGCGACGATAGTAGAGTCTTTCAGCGTTTTCACTTGGGACTTTTGATTTTTCCATGGAAAGGGTTGTGGCCTTCACGGAATGGGTTCCACTGCAGTAAAGTCCCAGTTTTAAGACTACCTTTTCACGCAGTTCTTCATCTTTTGCTAAGATGGCATCCAATCCGCGAAGCATACAAGGAACCATGACTACAGCCACCTTACCATCGAAGTTCTTAATGACGTCGATGTGCTTTAAGATTGGAATGTTCATATAGATACTGGAAGAAGCATTGCGAATTTCTTCTTCCGTTGTTGCTACATAAGTTTTGTAAGTTAATTCGCCGTTTTCAAAGGCTGTCTTGGAAACCCAGGCACCATCAATGTCTCCGTGTCGTAACATGTTACAGAGCAATGCAGTGACCATACCACCGGAAGCAGCATTCTGACGGATGGTTTCGTCTAAGGCATAACCTTTTTTGCAACCGATGTGTTCCCCGATATATTTATCCGGGTTTTTAAAATCTAACAGCCTGGGACGCTTGTAAGGCTGTTCCATAATGTCGTCGATAATCTCGCTGATATAGCGGATGTTATCTCGAGAACTTTCTAACACCTTACCTAGATTACGATCCAGCTTTTCGCGGATATCTGCTTCATTGGATACAAAATCCTCAAAGCTCTTTTTCAGCTCCTCAAGTTCCAGTTTTGAGAAGTCAATGGCATACTGACCAAGTTCAAACATATCGAGAACTTCCTGATACTTATGGCTCCAACCAATGAGAAGTACCGGAACTTTCTGTTCCAGGGAACCAATCATTGCATGGAATCGGGAAGCAATCAGATATTTACACTTTCCGATGAAAGCACGAATCTGTTCTGCATCCATTTCTTCATGATACCAACGAACCTTGTCCTTATTTTTAACAGCTTCGTAGATGGCATCGCCAACCATTAAGTCATTATTTCTGGATTTTTCACTGTTAATACGGGCAGCGTTTGCGATGAGCATTACGTTATAACCCTGTTCATTTAAGTAATCAACAAAAGAAACCATAGTGTCCTTATAGTTGATTTTCATTTTATTACATTTCTTCTGTACTACAGAACTGATGGATAAACCAATGACATTGTCACCAAAGAAGGAGTCACTGGAACAAAGTTCGTCCACTTTCTGATTCCAGTACGGACTGTCTTCCATAGAAAAGGCACCGTCGGCGCAAAGCTTGACGTTGTCCTTGATTCCAATTCCCATCAGGTTATCATAGGTTCCCTGACCTCTGGCACAAATCAGTTTCAGTTTCGGAAGAATCCATTTTGCAAGGAATTTGTTGTATGGATTCTTAAAGGTTCCCAGTGCCTGGGAATATTTTACAACCGGTGTACCCACTAAAAGTGGAACAGCAGCACAGATGAAGGCATAGGTGTTCATTACGAAACCACGGCTGTCCACGAAGGAAATTCCGGCTTCATCCACAACCAAATCGGTTTTTAAATAAGTCTTAATAATTTTATTTTTTGCAAGAAGCTTTTTCAATGGCGGACACCATTTGAAAAGCTTATAAAGAATTGCTAAAGGAAACGCAACAAACATTAATTGCTGTGGTGTCGTGCTTGTAATGTTGATAAAGTCGAAAGGAAGCTGTTCCTTATCTTCTCCCGGGTAAACAGACATTAAATTAATATTCAGTCTGTCTCCGTATTTCTGATGCAACTGTGTGATGGAACTCTGCAACATTGCAGCTGCACCCTTGTTTCCGCTGTAACTGGCAGCGGTAATACCGATATTTATATCACGCATTCTGAATTATTCTCCTTTGTTATCCTCTGTTTTATCATAATCAATTTTGCGAACATGATACTGAACATCTTCTAAAATTTTTCTGCTGGAAGCGATTACGTCTGCCAGTAAAGCGATGATGTAAGTCTGAACGCCCATTAAGATAAATGTGCTGGATAAAATCAGTGACTGTACGTGTCCGGAACCGTGTCCCATTCCTAAGTATACAAGGAATCTTACACCGATACCAATACCAATCAGGAACAAAAGGATTCCGATGGTACCGAAGAAACGTAATGGCTTGTACATAATGAAAGAACGAACAATCGTTACCATGGAACGTTTTACATAACCAAACATACTGCTGAACAGTCTGGATTTACGAAGTTCCGGATTGGTTCTGATTGGAACAGACTCCATAGCAATCTTCTGACGACCGGCCTGAATGATTGTTTCCAAGGTATAAGTATATTCGTTGGTAACATTTAAACGCATGGCTGCATCTCTGCTGTATGCTCTAAAGCCACTTGGAGCATCCGGAATATCGGATTTTGAAGCCACACGAACGGTCCAGCTTCCCAAATGCTGTAATTTTTTCTTTAATGGTGAGAAATGTTCTGTCTGGTCAATCGGTCTTTCACCGATTACAATATCTGCTTTTTCTTCTAAAATCGGGCGAACCAGTTTTTCAATATCATCACCGTTGTATTGGTTATCAGCATCGGTGTTTACAATGATGTCCGCACCATTTCTAAGACAAGCATCCAGTCCTGCCATAAACCCTTTGGCCAGACCTTTATTTTTCTTGAAGTTTACGACATAATGAACTCCCCATTTCTTCGCAACTTCCACAGTAGCATCTTTACTACCGTCATTAATAATCAAATATTCAATCGTATCAATTCCATCAATATGCTTTGGTAAATCGTTTAATGCAATTTCCAAAGTTTCTGCCTCGTTATAACAAGGAACTTGAATAATCAGTTTCATCTCTCTGCCTCCTAAAGATCCATTTTTTTATATTCAAAAGGTGTAATACCAAAACCGGCATCCTCCACCTGATTTGCTAAGTCATCGCCAATAATGAAGACTACATCACGGGATGCATTTTCATAGTCAAAGTCATTCAGTGTATAGAATCTTGCCTTGTCTCCAAATTTTTCCACGAGATAATTTGCAGCGCCGTCCATTGCATTCTTTTTGCAAACAACAAAGAATTGCTCTTTCTTATCATCAAGAATGTACTGTAATCTGCTGAAATCAAAACGAGGAAGATTACATTGATAATGTTTTACATCCTTCGAAGCGTTTTTTGAAGGATTTCCATCTACATCAAACTGATAAAATCTTACACTTCCTTCGGATGCAACATAAACATCAGAATAATCCTTGGAAATGTGAGCCTTCCGATCAATGGCGGAAAGCTGTTCAATTACTTCATGAACTCCATTGTAAAGGTAGCGGTCGTGAGCAATACGAACGTTTACAAAGACTAAACAATAGTTGATGAAGGAAATTGTGAATACCATTGCTGCAATGGATAATAACACCTTCTTGTTTTTAAAATAAGATAAAAACAGGATTACGACAAAAATACAAAGTGACACCAGTGCAGTCAGCACAAGATCATGATTTAAATTGTTAAATGTTGCAGATGTCTTTCCTCCCTTAATTTTCATTAATGCTGTAAGGGAAAGGAAATAACGGGCATTGGTTCTTGGAACCCCGTTTAAAACAGGTCCCACATATTTCCAAAACAGACCAATCGTTCCAATGAAAAATGCCAAACTGAAAATTTTGGATTTCATACGAATGATGGTATCTTTTTTCTCAATCAAGAAGTAGAGTGCCAGGAAACACATTGGCCCCACAGCACTTACCGTATATCTTCCGAAAACCGCACGGTCTCCACGGGTAATTTTAATTCCGGTAAATAAATTGAAAATACTAGGGAAGAAGAACAATGTTCCCATAAAGAATACTCCAAGCATTACAACCAAAGTGAACACAGACATGATGTTTACCTGCATGGAGAAATCTTTTTTCTTATTTGTAAATAAAAGCTTCACTGTGATGAACAGCGTTGCTAAAAATCCGATGATGACCAGTCCCATGGTTGAAGCGCAGAGATTAAAAATCCATCCGACCATCAGTTTCAGATAAATCATAAATCCTTCACCGGTAAAAATATGTGCAAATGTATCCACATCAAAACTGTCAAAACCACCGTGACGTGGTTCATAAGGACCAAAGGTGGCAGCCTTAAAATAATGGGTCAGGTATTTATCAATCCCAAGCATCACTGCGGATACAGGTAGATAAATTAGATAATTTGCCACATGTTTTTTTAACACAAGGGAAATAAAGAAAACGGTCATTATAGTAGCGATTACTAATACAATTCCTCTGGAATGAGCCATGTATGCATAGATGGATACAAAAGCTAACAGTGCAGAGTAAATGTTTCGCTGTTTGCGATGGTTTTCCTTATCTAAGGTAGATAGTTTTAAAAACAGCAATGCCAATACCCATGGAAGAAGAATTAACATAAATTCTCCTCTGGTGTACTCAGCATACAACCAGATGGATGAAATTCCTCCACCACCGAGTGCAATGAGCAAAGCACTAAGTTTTGATTCGATTTGAAAGTAAGTACGTGCAATGTGGTACGCAATGACTGGAATCAGACTGATAAATACCATCTGCACGGAAACTAATACAGGATAAATTAAAAATGGGTAATCCCGTAACAACATGTAAAATGGATAATAGAAGATTACCTGGCCATATTTATAGTAGAAACCTCCCATACTCTGAATACATTTAATCCAATCGTTCCCAGCAAGAAAAGCGGTATTGGAAAGTGTTCCAATTTCATCGATAACTCCCGGAACAAGTAGTTGCATTGAAGATACAACCGTTACTACTGCAAAAGCAATATACAATAAGATTTTAATGGTTCGATCACTCATTTTTTCTAAATAATTCATGATGCTGCATATCTTTTTCCACTATAATAAGGAATAAAAAGATAAATCCTCCTGTTAGTTTTTATATGAGCGCATAAAAACGCACAATAACAAGAATATCTTATTCCGACAACGCTAAAAAGTCAATATTATCTTAGATAGACACACATAAAAAATCTCTCCGGTTGGTTTTATCAAACCAGAGAGATTTCTTCGAGATATTTATTTTAAATTTTTACAATACAAATACGTATAATTCCTTCGGCGGGAATACTTTCCTAAGACACCATTCTTTAACGCAGTCTTATGAAGGTATTTTAATCCGTCTTCTGCCTCGCAGAATTTCTTTGCACTGCCGAAGTGCTTGATACATTCATTAGTGATTGCACGGGCATTCTGTGGATTTTGCCAGAACATATCACAGAAATAAGCAGTGAGGCTATCGTTTGTCAACTTATAGGTTCCGATTGCAACACTGATTTTAGAACGGATGTCTGCCTGAATCTTGGAATTTTGTACCTGAACCCCTTGATTGCTTCCCAATAATTCCTTGATTGCAATCAGTTCCTGTGTGGTGAAGATTCGTCTGGAACCTTCCCAGTTATCACCACCCATAATATCCTTATAAAGTTGTGTTGCTTTTTCTTCCGCTTTCTTTCCCTTCATGGAGTCGTGGATAATGTCCTTCGCCTTATCGGTGTTTGCTGCACAAATGAGACGCAAGATGTTATGGGCATTTCCACCGTACCACTGCCATGCTCCAACAGTAATGGTTTTTTCTCCGGAAGTGATAGGGTTTCTGGCTGCTTTATAATTTCCGGATTCGTTATGCGCAATCAATTCCACGATTTTATCCTGTAAAGGATTCCCGGTGGAACTGATTTTCAGATTCAGATAACTATTCAGAGCGGCTTGCTCTTCCATGGCAAGCTCGTCCTGATAATCTTCAAATTCTTCCTTGGTCATCGCCTTTGGAGCAGTGATTTTAATGTTGATATCCGAAACAGGGACCCAACCGGAGATGGTTTCGGTTCTTTCAATTAGTGCATATTTATCATTGTCACTTAAATCAAGGATTGGATATTCTCCATCCTTATAACTCATACCTACAACAGCACTGTTCTTTTTCGTTTCTCCGCGAACCGGAACACTTTGTTTCGTGATAACTGCTGAGATATTCTTATCTTCCATCATGGAAGTTTCCACTTTCTTATTTTTTATAACATACTGTGTGGAAACATAACCGGAAATATCACCGGATTTAATCTGATACCATTTCCCGGTTTTCTTTTCAATGGTCATAACTGCACCGTCTGCCAGATAACCGGTGACTTTCGATTTCTTATTCGCTTTTTTATGAATCTTTAAAGCTTCTTCATCAGTCTTCGTTAAATCGGTAACGCCCATACGGGAAATCTGATTTTTATATTTTTCAATTTTCGTAAGCTTCTTTTTTTTCTCCTTTTTCCGTGCCTCGCTTTGTGCCGTAACAGCAGCAGTCTCGGATTTCATGATCTGCAAATGTTCAGAAATCGATGCCGGAGAAAACGGCTGGAGGTCTAGCTTGTCTAGTAAACTCTTTTTCTCTATGGACACATCTGATGGAATCATTGTAACACGATGCCTGGTTTCCACCTTTGGTGTTGTCTCATGAGGTAACGAAAAATGATAAGAGACAGTTGCAGAACCTAATAGTACAAAAACAGTACTGGCAGAAAAAAGAATTTTTTTCGTCTTTAACTTCATATCTAAATGGATTTTTTTGTCCTTTCCAATAATTGTTTTTTTTTCACGCTCTTTCGATAAAATCTACACAATATTATAACATAAAAAAAGAAATAGACAATCGGAGAAAAGGAAAAAATGAATCGGTTGACTTTTCTTCATATTATTTATAAGATATTGATTAAGTGCATTATATAATAATTATATTATATATGGAAATAATCCATCAGAGAAAATGGAGGAGGTTATCATGGCGAACATTATTTCGGATGAAACAATTGAATACGTCGGAATTCTTGCAAAACTGGAGTTGTCTGACGCTGAAAAAGAAAAAGCAAAAAAAGATATGGGCGAAATGCTTGACTATATTGATAAGTTGAACGAATTGGATACCAGTGACGTGGAACCAATGAGTCATGTGTTCCCGGTTCATAATGTATTTCGTGAGGATGTTGTTACCAATGGAGATGACAGGGAAAACATTCTGAAAAATGCTCCGGAACATAATGAGGAATCATTTATTGTTCCAAAGACATTTGATTAATGAAACTGATTTACGAAACGCAGAGGAATGAAGGAGAAAATAAGATGAATTTGATGAGTTTAACCGCAGTGGAACTGGGAAAGAAAATCAAATCCGGCGAAGTAAAAGTCGTGGATGCAGTGAATGATGCTTTCGCACAGATTGAAGCGGTGGAAAAAGATATTAACAGTTATGTAACTGTTTACGAAAAAGAAAGAGTATTGAAGAATGCTGAGGAAATTCAGAAGAAAATAGATGATGGAGAATTGACAGGACCTTTGGCAGGGGTTCCGGTAGCAATAAAGGACAATATGTGTACCAAAGGAAATCTCACAACCTGTAGTTCCAAGATTTTAGGAAATTTCTATCCGACCTATTCGGCAGAAGCAGTTGTAAATCTGGAAAAGGCAGGCGCTGTGATTATCGGTAAAACAAATATGGACGAATTTGCCATGGGAAGTACCACAGAAACTTCTCACTTCGGTCCAACAAAGAATCCATGGAATGAAGAACATGTTCCGGGAGGTTCTTCCGGTGGAAGCTGTGCGGCAGTTGCAGCAGAGGAATGTTCTTATGCATTAGGTTCTGATACCGGTGGTTCTATCAGACAGCCGAGTTCCTTCTGTGGTGTTACAGGAATTAAGCCAACATACGGAACAGTTTCCCGTTACGGGTTGATTGCTTATGGTTCTTCTTTAGATCAGATTGGACCGGTAGCAAAGGATGTTACTGACTGTGCCACAATCCTAGAAGCTATTGCCAGTTATGATGAAAAAGATTCTACCTCTGTAAAGAGAGAGGATTATAATTTCACCGCTGCCTTAGTGGATGATGTGAAGGGACTGAAAATCGGTATTCCAAAGGGATATTTTGGAGAAGGTTTAAATAAGGAAGTAAAGGATGCCATCTTAAACGCTGTAAAGGTATTGGAAGACAAGGGAGCCATTGTTGAGGAATTTGACTTAAGCTTAGTGGAATATGCAATTCCTGCATACTATGTCATCGCTGATGCAGAAGCCAGCTCAAACCTGGCACGTTTTGATGGAGTAAAATACGGATATCGTACCGAAGACTACAGAGGTCTTCATAATATGTATAAAAAATCCCGTTCTGAAGGATTCGGGGAGGAAGTAAAGCGTCGTATCATGCTGGGTTCTTTTGTTCTTAGTTCCGGATACTATGATGCATACTACTTGAAAGCCTTACGAACAAAGGCATTAATTAAGAAGGCGTTTGATGAAGCGTTTGCTAAATATGATGTCATTATCGGACCGGCTGCTCCAACCACAGCACCAAAGCTTGGTTCCAGTCTGGCAGATCCGATTAAGATGTACTTAGGAGACATTTATACAATTTCCGTAAACTTAGCAGGTCTTCCGGGAATCTCTGTTCCATGTGGAATGGATTCGGAAGGACTTCCGATTGGAATGCAGATTATCGGAGATTGCTTTAAGGAAAACAATATTATCAGAGCTACTTATGCATACGAACAGACTAGAGAATATGCACATAGCACGGTAGCACAGAGAGATTAGGAGGGAACAGCAATGAAACAGTACGAAACAGTCATTGGACTTGAAGTTCACGTAGAACTTGCAACAAAAACAAAGATTTTCTGTTCCTGTTCTACAGAGTTTGGTGGAGCACCAAATACCCACACCTGTCCGGTTTGTACCGGAATGCCGGGATCTCTTCCTGTACTGAATAAACAGGTTGTGGAATATGCCATGGCAGTAGGTATGGCAACCAATTGTAACATTACACAAAATTGTAAATTTGACCGAAAGAATTACTTCTATCCGGATAACCCACAGAACTATCAGATTTCGCAGCTTTATAAGCCAATCTGTACCGATGGTTATGTGGAAATCAAGGATGCAGAGGGAAATCCGAAACAGGTTCGAATTCATGAAATTCATATGGAAGAGGATGCAGGAAAGTTGGTTCATGATGATTGGAATGATTGTTCCCTGGTGGACTTAAATCGTTCCGGTGTTCCATTGATTGAAATTGTATCAGAGCCGGATATGAGAAGTTCCGAGGAAGTAATCGCATATCTTGAAAAATTGCGTCTGATCATTCAGTATCTTGGCGCATCTGATTGTAAATTAAATGAAGGATCTATGCGTGCAGACGTGAACTTATCTGTTCGTGAGGTAGGTGCAGAAAAATTTGGAACCAGAACAGAAATGAAGAACCTGAATTCTTTTAAGGCTATTGCCCGTGCCATCGAAAATGAGAAGGAACGTCAGATTGACTTGATTGAAAGTGGAGAAGAAGTTGTTCAGGAAACAAGACGTTGGGATGATACCAAGGAATATTCCTATGCAATGCGTTCCAAGGAAGATGCACAGGATTACCGTTACTTCCCGGATCCGGATCTTGTTCCAATCATTATCAGCGACGAATGGATGGAAGAAGTGAAGGCGAAAGAACCGGAATTCAGGGATGAAAAGATGGAACGTTACATCAGCGAATTTGAACTTCCGGAATATGATGCAGATATCATTACTTTATATAAGCCATTAGCAGATCTCTTTGAAGAAACTGTGGCACTTGGAAATAAACCGAAGGAAGTCAGCAACTGGATTATGGGTGAAACCATGAGACTTTGCAAGGAAGAAGGTATTGAACCGGATCAGATCCGATTCTCTGCAGGAAATCTTTCTAAGTTGATTCACTTAATTGAAGACAGCGTCATCAACCGTGGTGCTGCAAAAGAAGTATTTGAAGCAATGTTCAAGGAAGACGTTGATCCGGAACAGTATGTGGAAGAACACGGAATGAAGCAGGACAATGATGAAGATGCATTACGTGCTATTGTAGCAAAAGTGATTGAAGAAAATCCTAAGGCCGTGGAAGATGTCAGAAGCGGAAAAGGAAAAGCAATCGGAGCATTAGTTGGACAGACCATGAAAGCAACCCAGGGAAAAGCAAATCCTGGAGTTGTGAATAAGCTGTTGAAAGAAATGATTTAAGGGATTGTATAGAAAAAGAACCGTTTTATCGTGATGGATAAAACGGTTCTTTTCGTTTATTCAGACTGATTTGATTTTATTTTTTTGAAAGCTTCAATTACGGCTTTTACAGCAGCAATTTCTTCCGGACCGAGTCCTGAAACATCAACGACATGTTCGCGTTCAATACCCAATAGATAATCTGTTGTTACGTGAAAGATTTTTGCATATTTCACTAAAACATCAGGTGAAGGACAGCGTTCTTTCAACTCATAAAAAGAAATGACGGATTTAGTCACGCCAATTCGATCAGCTACCTGTTGCTGTGTCATGCCTGCTTGCTTTCTAAGCATTTTTAATTTTGAACCGGAATCCACTTGTCATCACCTCACTTCTTAAACAAGTGTACTAAAATAAGAAATGAATGAGGTATACAACAGTATGATAGAAGTGGAAAAAAGAAAGAACTTTGTGAGAGCGGAGGGTTATGGTATAATAGGCAAGTAAAAATAAAAAATACATAGGAAGAGAAATGGAGGGCTTTATGGCAGACAATAAAAAATGTAGTGCCTGCGGTGCAGTTTTAGTGGATGGAATTATGTTTTGTCCAAACTGTGGAACGCCAGTAGAACAGCAGGAAGCAAAAACAGAAGCTTCAACAGTAGAAGAAACAGAAAAGACAACAGTAGAAGAAACAGCGAATGCGATTGGAGAAGCAAAGGACGAAGAAACAAAGGTAGAAGACTTTGCAAAGGAACAGATTCAGGAAGCAAAGGCTAATGAAGAAAAAGTAGAAGCGATTGTTGGAGAAGAAAAGGAAGAAGTTGCCGAAGAAGTAAAAGAAGAAGCAGCACAGCCGGTACAGCCGACTCAGGCAGCACAGCCGGTACAACAGGCGGCAGGACAGGGTTCTGCAGCAACAGATGCATTGATGGGTAAAATCAAGGCATTCGGAACTGCAAAAATTGCAGCAATCTTAGGTGGTATTTTAGCAGTGATTATTGTTATTTCAATCATTGTTTCAAATCATAAGACCACAATCAACCTGGAAGATTACGTTAAGGTAAAAGTAGAAGGTTATGATGAAAGTGGTGAAGCAGAAATCGACTGGAATGATGATAAGCTTGATAAAGCTATTTTAGAAGCAATGGGATATGATGCAGATGACGAAGATGAAGTTGTGGATGCATATTCTGATTATCTCGAAGTTAAGGGAGCAATTAGTTTTAGGGCGAATAAAACCGAAGGCTTATCCAATGGAGATAAGATTAAGGTAACCATTAAATTTGATAATGATGTTGCAGGAGACCATGGAATCAAGTTTAAAGGAGAAGCTTACGAATATACTGTAAAAGGATTAGAGGAATTAAGGGAAGTTGATCCGTTTGAAGGATTAACTGTTACGTTTGACGGAAAGTCGCCTGGAGCCAGAGCGCACTTTGAATATAGTGGAGAAGATTTCATTTATTCATATCAGTTCAGTGCTGACAAAGAAGATGAGCTGAAAGTGGGAGATAAGATTAAAGTAACTTGTGATGTATCTGAATACACATTAGAAGATGAAGGTGTAAAACTCTCATCTACAGAAAAAGAATATACGGTTGAAGGCGTGGATGCGTACTTTGACACATTAGCTGATGTGGAAAGTGAAGCATTGACTGACATTAAGACCGATACAGAAGCAGTAATTACATCTTATTTTGCAGAACATAAGGATTACATTGCACAGAGCGGATTAACTTATGAGGGTTGTTATATGTTAATCGACAAGGATGGAGATACCTGGTATGGATACAATACCCTTTATGTAATCTATTCCGCTACGGTAAGTTCCAAGGAAAAAGGTCACGATAAGAAGTTCAAACCGACGAAAGTATTCTTCCCGGTTAAATACACAGAAGTGATTAAGGATAAGGACGGAAAGATTACATGGAACAGAAGTGATTACAGCCCAATCGAAGGTTCCACAAAATTACAGTATAGTTGGTCTAATGTAGACGGTTATACTGATGGAAAAGATATGTACGCTGAATTGATTGAACCAAATAAAGCAGATTGGAATTATGAAATCAGTGCAGCATTACAGTCATTCGGAAACTAAATAAGGTTTCTTTATAAGGTAGAAAGAGAAAGTCACAAGTTGATTTTCTCTTTCTTTAGTTTTATAATAAAACACGGACTATGTCCGAAACTATCTGATAGAATTACAATTCAGGGATAATATCAAAGGTAAAAAGGAGAAGGACTATGAACGATAAGTACGTAAGCCCATTGTCAGAAAGATATGCCAGCAAAGAAATGCAGTACATCTTTTCCCCTGACATGAAATTTAAAACATGGAGAAAACTTTGGATTGCTTTAGCAGAATCTGAAATGGAACTGGGACTCAACATTACTCAGGAACAGATTGATGAATTAAAGGCAAATGCAGATAATATTAACTATGAAGATGCGAAAGAAAGAGAAAAACTGGTACGCCATGATGTTATGTCACACGTATATGCATATGGATTACAGTGTCCGAAAGCAAAGGGAATCATCCATTTAGGAGCGACTTCCTGCTATGTAGGTGATAACACAGACATCATCGTTATGACAGAAGGATTAAAGCTGGTTCGTAAGAAATTGATTAATGTAATCAATGAATTGGCTAAATTTGCTGATAAGTATAAGGCACAGCCGACTCTTGCATTTACACATTTTCAGCCGGCACAGCCTACCACAGTTGGTAAGAGAGCTACCTTATGGTTAATGGAACTAAAACTGGATTTAGATGATTTAGATTACATTCTTGACAATATGATGCTTCTCGGCTCTAAGGGTACTACAGGAACACAGGCTAGTTTCCTGGAACTCTTTGAAGGAGATCATGCTAAGATTAAAGAACTGGAAAAGAAGATTGCAGAAAAGATGGGATATCAGAAATGCTTCCCTGTTTCCGGTCAGACTTATTCCAGAAAGATGGATACCAGAGTATTAAATATTCTTGCAGGAATTGCAGCCAGTGCACATAAATTCTCAAATGACATCAGATTACTTCAGCATCTGAAAGAAATTGAAGAACCATTTGAAAAGAATCAGATTGGATCTTCTGCTATGGCATATAAGAGAAACCCAATGAGAAGTGAGCGTATCGCTTCTTTGGCAAACTATGTAATTGTTACAGCATTGAATCCGGCAATTACTTCATCAACACAGTGGTTCGAAAGAACACTGGATGATTCAGCAAACAAGAGATTAAGTGTTCCGGAATCATTCCTTGCAATCGACGGAATCCTTGACTTATATTTGAATGTTGTGGATGGATTGGTTGTTTACGATAAGGTTATTACAAAGAGATTGATGAGTGAACTCCCATTCATGGCAACAGAAAATATTATGATGGATGCTGTAAAGGCAGGCGGTGACAGACAGGAAATGCATGAAAAAATTCGTGAACTTTCCATGGAAGCCGGTGCGAATGTAAAACAGAAGGGGCTTGATAATAACCTTTTGGAATTAATTGCCAATGATGATGCCTTTAATATGTCCTATGAAGATTTGCAGAAGACTATGGATCCTACCAAGTATGTAGGACGTTCACCGGAACAGGTTGATGAATTCTTAAAGGAAGAAATTCAGCCAATCTTAGATGCAAACAAGGATATTCTTGGGTTATCTGCTACAATCAATGTTTAAACCTGTGATTTTTGTGTGAACAAGTTTGAATTTTTAATGAAATGCTTTTCATATGACGTTGATTGTGATAAAATCGGTGCTATGACTGATTGAAAAATCAAAGATAGAGGAGAATAAGAAAAATGTATAAGAAAATTTTAGCTGGAGCATTAACAGTGACTATGGCATTTGGCTTAGTTGCATGTGGCTCAAAAGATGACAAGAAAGCTCAGCAGGAAACTGTAACATTAGCAGAAAATGCTACAACAGGACCTTACACAGCAGCAAAGGAAGAAACAGAAGTTGATTTCGGTATTGTAAGACTTGCAAAGATTGAAGACGTAACAGTATACGAAGATGACATAAAAGTTACAAAGTCAGCTTACAAGGATGCTGTTTCCAATATTGCTTCACAGTATGCGACAACAGATACTGTTGAAAAGGGTGAAGTAAAGAAAGATTCTACTGTTGTTGTAGATTATGAAGGAAAGATTGAAGTAGACGGAAAGAAAGTAGCATTTGACGGTGGTACAGCTCAGGATACTACAATTAACATCGGAACAGACGAAGGAAACTACATTGATGGTTTCGTATCCTGCCTCGTTGGTAAAAAAGTAGGAGATAAGTTCACAGAAAAATTAAAATTCCCGAAATCATATGACCATACAACAAAAATCAATGATAAGGAAATTAAGTTAGCCGGACAGACAGTTTGGTTCACATACACAGTAAAATCACTTCAGGTTACAAAGACTCCTGAATTCGATGATGCTTTCGCAAAAGAACATTTCGGTGCATATGGTGTTAAGGACGTTGCTTCTTTCAAGGATTATGCATATAAGCAGATGAGAATTTCCAATGTTGTAAATTCAGGATGGCAGGATTATGTAAATTCTTGTGTGATTGTTTCTTATAATAGTGAAGCAAAGAAGGAACAGATTGAAAAGTACACAAAACAGTACGAAGAACAGTTAAAGCAGAATTATCAGTGTTCTTTAAAGGACTACTTGGAAGCTTGCTCTATGTCTCAGAAGGATTGGGATAAGCAGGTAGAAGAAAGTGTCCTTTCCGATATGAAGAATAGAATGATTATTCAGGCTATGGCTAAGGTTTATAAGTTAGAATTAGATGATAAGACTTATAAGAAGGAAGCAGCTACCATGGCTGAAGGAATGACTGCAAAGGTTAAGGATTTAGAAGACCAGTATGGTAAAGAAGAAGTAGAATATGCAATCATTTACCAGAAGGTTCAGGAATACTTCGCAAATAATGTAACTGTGAAGGAAGGTTCAGCACCAACAACAGAAGCACCAACAACAGAGGCAACTGAAACGAAAGAAGCAGCTGAAACAAAAGAAGCAAAGAAAGATGCTGAATAAGAATGAATAAGCAAGGCGGATTCGAAAGAATCCGCTTTTTTGCGTACACGACGAGGAAAATGCAGAAAGCTTGCTTTCATGCATTTGACGACCGTGAAGCAACCCCGAAACAAGCGCAGCGGTTTCGAGGGATTATGTACACGACGAGGAAAATGCAGAAAGCTTGCTTTCATGCATTTGACGACCGTGAAGCAGCCCCGAAACAAGCGCAGCGGTTTCGAGGGATTATGTACACGACGAGGAAAATGCGGAAAGTTTGTTAAAAAGTTCACAAATATTTTACTTGCTCTTTTATAGGGAGTGTGGTAAATTTACTGCGGATGGTATTTGGATATAAACCATACCGTAAGATTTCTATAAAGGAGCAACTGATCGCCGTAGCTCATATCGCAGAAAACCAGAGTGTGGCGGTGCGAATGGGACTCATTGTCCTTCCGAAAAGGAGGGATGTCGATGAAGTTTGGGTTTATAGGAGCAGGGAAAGTAGGGTTTTCCCTGGGAAAGTATTTAGCTGTAAAGGGTCAGGAAGTGACCGGCTATTACAGCGAGTTTTATGAAGACGCCATAGAGGCAGCACGGTTTACAGATTCACGTTCCTATGAAAATATGGAACAGTTATTAGAGGACAGTGATGTTATCTTTCTGACAGTACCGGATGGTCTGATTGGAAATCTATGGAATCAGTTGAAGGCTTATCATTTAACAAATAAGATTGTGTGCCATACCAGTGGTGCATTATCATCAGAAATCTTCGAAGGAATTACGGAGCGTGGAAGTTTCGGATATTCTATCCATCCATTGTTCGCGGTAAGCGATCAATACACATCATATAAAGATTTATCCAATAGTTTTTTTACAATTGAAGGAGCAGAGGAACACCTGGAAGAGATGAAGACTCTTTTGGAAGATTTGGGAAATCCTGTTCGGGTGATTTCAAAGGAAAATAAGATTAAGTATCATGCGGCAGCTGCTACAGCCAGCAATCTTGTGGTTGGAGTATTACATATGGCAGAGTCATTGATGCAAGAATGTGGCTTTGAGGGACAACAGGCAGGAGATGCATTGGCTCCGATTATCAGGGGAAATGTAGAAAATATCCTCAGGCAGGGAAGTGTTCAGGCACTCACAGGACCGATTGAACGTAATGATGTAACAACAGTAAAAAAACATCTTTCGGTATTAGAAGGGAAAAATTTGGAAACCTATCAGGTCTTGTCGAAAAATCTGGTAGACATTGCAAAGGAAAAATATCCGACAAGAGATTATGATGAAATGGAGGAGGTATTATCATGAAGAACACAGTAACAACCATTTTGAAACAGAAACAGGAAGGAAATAAGATTTCCATGTTGACTTGCTATGATTATTCCACAGCAAAGTTAATGGAAGAGGTTGGTGTAAACTGTATTTTAGTAGGAGATTCTTTAGGAAATACAATGTTGGGATACGAGGATACATTGCAGGTAACTATGGAAGATATGATTCACCATTGCGCAGCAGTATCCCGTGGAATTAAAAATATATTATTGGTTTGCGATATGCCATTCATGTCTTATCAGACATCTGTTTACGATGCAGTGGTCAATGCCGGTCGCCTGGTAAAGGAAGGGCATGCGAACATGGTAAAACTGGAAGGCGGAAAGGAAGTATGCCCACAGATTGAAGCTATTGTGAAAGCATCCATTCCGGTGTGTGCCCATTTAGGCCTGACTCCGCAGTCCATCAATTCCTTTGGTGGATATAAGGTACAGGGGAAGACAGAAGCGGCAGCGAAGAAGTTGATTGAAGATGCTTATGCCGTCCAGGCAGCTGGAGCATCTATGGTGGTATTGGAAGGGGTTCCGGCGAAACTTGCAAAATTAGTTACGGAAAAACTGGATATTCCAACCATTGGTATTGGTGCCGGAGCGGATTGTGACGGACAGGTTCTGGTATATCAGGATATGTTGGGAATGTTCTCTGACTATGTGCCAAAGTTTGTAAAACAGTTTGCAACAGTAGGTGATGTGATGAAGGGAGCTTTCCAGGGATTTATTGACGAAATTCAGGAAGGTACCTTCCCGGCAGCAGAACATACTTATGCCATTGATGATGAAGTGATAGAAAAACTGTATTAATTGTTAATAAGGAGAGATAGAAATGAAGGTTGTATCAACAGTAAAGGAAGTTAGAGAACTGGTAAAAGAATGGAAGAAGGAAGGACAGAGTGTTGGGTTTGTGCCGACCATGGGGTATCTTCATGAAGGTCACGGAAGTTTGATTACCAAAGCAAGAGAAAACAATGACAAGGTTGTGGTAAGTATTTTCGTGAATCCGATGCAGTTCGGACCAACAGAAGATTTGGAAAGCTACCCAAGAGATTTGGAAAAGGATAGTGCATTTTGTGAAAGTCTTGGTGCAGATTTGATTTTCCATCCGGAACCGGAAGAAATGTATCATGATGATTTCAGTACTTATGTGGACATGTCTGTTCTGACGGAAGAACTTTGCGGACTTTCCAGACCGGTACATTTCAGAGGGGTATGTACCGTGGTAAACAAGCTATTTAATATTGTACAGCCGGATAACGCATATTTTGGTGAAAAAGATGCACAGCAGCTTGCGATTATCAAACATATGGTGCAGGATTTAAACATGGATATCAACGTTGTGGGTTGCCCAATCGTTCGTGAAGAAGATGGATTGGCAAAAAGTTCCAGAAATACTTATCTGTCTCCGGAAGAAAGAAAGGCGGCATTGATTTTAAGTAAGACCATTGCCCTTGGAAAGCAATTAGTGGCGGATGGGGAAACTGATGCAGAAGTACTGGTTGCAAAAATGAAGGAAAACATCGAAACGGAACCATTGGCAAAAATCGATTATGTCAAGGCAGTCAATGGCCTTACCATGCAACAGCAGAAAGAAATCAAGGCACCGATGTTGGTTGCAATGGCTGTTTATATTGGAAAGACAAGATTGATTGATAATATGATGATTTAAAGGAGAAAAATTATGTTAGTGAATATGCTTAAGAGTAAAATTCATCGTGCAACGGTTGTACAGGCCGAGCTTGACTATGTGGGAAGCATTACCGTGGATGAAGCATTAATGGAAGCGGCAGGAATTTATGAATATGAAAAGGTACAGATTGCCGATGTAAATAATGGAAATCGTTTCGAAACTTATGTGATTGCAGGTGAAAGAGGTTCCGGAATGATTTGTCTGAATGGTGCTGCAGCGCATATGGTGGACATTGGAGACAAAATCATCATTATGTGTTATGCCCAGATGACACCGGAAGAAGTGCAGGAGAATAGGCCGAAGGTAGTATTCGTAGATGATGATAATAAAATGACAAGATTAACAAATTACGAAAAACACGGCAAATTATTTGATTTAGAAGTATAATGGTATGTAAGAACGAAATTTCATCGAAAGTAGGGAGAAAGGAGAGACGCTATGCTGAAGAATAAAACAGTGGTTCTCGGCGTAACTGGTAGTATTGCAGCCTATAAGATTGCAAATCTTGCCAGTGCCTTGAAAAAGAAACATGCAGATGTTCATGTCATCATGACAAAGAATGCGACGAACTTTATTAATCCAATCACGTTTGAGACATTGACCGGAAATAAATGCCTTGTGGATACTTTCGACAGAAATTTTGAATTCAATGTGGAACATGTATCCTTGGCAAATAAGGCGGACATATTTATGGTTGCACCGGCCAGCGCTAATGTCATTGGAAAAATTGCAGGTGGAATTGCGGATGATATGTTGACCACCACCATTATGGCTGCAAAATGTCCAAAAATCATTGCACCGGCAATGAACACTAACATGTTTGAAAACCCAATTGTTCAGGACAATCTTAAAAAATTGGAGCAGTATGGCTATCAGGTAATTGCACCGGCAGAAGGCTATCTTGCTTGTGGTGATACAGGAAAAGGGAAAATGCCGGAACCGGAAGACCTTATGGAGCATATTCTAAAAGAAATTGCTTTTGAAAAGGATTTGGAAGGTAAGAAGATTCTGGTAACGGCAGGACCAACCATGGAACGGTTAGACCCGGTTCGTTTTATCAGCAATCACTCCACTGGTAAAATGGGGTATGCCATTGCCAAAAATGCAATGCAGCGTGGAGCACAAGTGACTTTAGTGACCGGGAAAACCCATATTCCAAAGCCACCTTTTGTGAATGTGGTGGAAGTGGAAAGTGCACAGGAAATGTATGAAGGTGTATGCAATAATTTTTCAGATGCCGACGTTTTAATTATGAGTGCTGCAGTGGCGGACTATAAGCCGGCAGTGCAGTCTGATGAAAAAATGAAAAAGAAAGACGGAGAACTTTCTTTGAAATTGGAAAGAACAACAGACATTCTGGGAGTACTTTCAGAAAAGAAAACCAGTCAGTTTATTTGTGGATTCTCTATGGAGACCCAGAACATGATTGAAAATTCCAAAGCTAAATTGGAAAAGAAGAAGCTGGATATGATTTGTGCTAACAATCTGAAGGTTGATGGAGCAGGTTTTGGTGTGGATACCAATGTAGTAACTGTAATCACTAAAAATTATATGCAGGAATTGCCTTTGGAATCAAAGGACGAAGTGGCAGCAGATCTTTTGAATCTGATTCGTGATGAAATTCAGTAGATGCTGCATCACAGGGGGATGATTGAACTTTCAAAAAACAAAGAAAAAGTGGACTGGAGAATTTATGAGAAAAAATATTAAACTAGATTTATGTAAACTACTTGCGGTAACTTTGATTATTGGAAATATTTCTGTTCAGGGAGTTGCCCAGAAGACCAATGCGGAAGAACCTACGATAGAATCCACAGTGGAAAGTACAGAAGAACTGACCACGAAAAGCGCTTTGGATTATATTGTGGATCTCAATGAGATGACGAAAGATGAAACGGAAACGACGGAGGAAACGACGGAAGAAAGTTCAGCAGAACCTGTTACAGAAGAAACGACAGAGGCACCTACGAAGGCACCGGGAAAAAAAGTTTATTGGAATGGAAAGGTTGTAAAAAATGCAACCATGAAAGGAATTGATGTAAGTCATCACAATGGCAAGATTAACTGGAAAAAGGTAGCAAAGTCAGATGTTGATTATGTCATTATTCGGTGCGGTTATGGCAATAACAGAAAAAAACAGGATGATGGCAGATGGAAAGAGTACATTGAAGGATGCGAAAAGTATAAGATTCCATATGGAGTTTATCTCTACTCCTATGCGAAAACAAAGGCAGATGCGCGAAGCGAGGCAGAACATGTATTACGCCTTGTAAAAGGACTTCATATGAGTTTCCCAATCTACTATGATATGGAAGATTACACTCAGGCACGCCTTTCCAACAAGAAAAAGAAACAGATTGCAGATACATTTCTAGGAATTATTTCGCAACATGGATATGAGTGTGGAATTTATGCAAACCTGAACTGGTGGACACAATATCTTTCTTCCTTAAGCAACAAAGTGTATTATAAGTGGATTGCACGCTATGGGAAAACATGTGGATATAAAGGTGTTTATCAGATGTGGCAATGTAGTTCCACAGCAAAAATTAGTGGAATCAATGGTTATACTGACTTGAATTTCTGGTATGATGCAGTGCGAACCAATGCGTATGACATTTATACCGACCCAAATACAAAGCGTCCGGCCAGAATGAAAATAGGCAAGGTGTACACCGGACGAAGATGGGCTAAGGTTTCCTGGACGCACCAGAAAAAAACAGTAGGTTATAAGGTGGAATATTCCCGATATAAGACGTTTAAAAATTCTTTGACCCGATACACCAATGGAACGTCAGTTTATCTTGGAAATCTAAAATCAAAGAGATACTACTACTTTAGACTGAAGGCATACAAGTATAAAGATGGAAAGCGTTTATATTCGAAGGAATGGAGTAAAGTAGTTCGAAAGAAAGTAAAGTAAAAATTTCCATTGCATAAAAAATAAGAAAGTGTTACTATGAAGAAACAGAACATATGTTCTGTTTCTTTTTCTATCTTAAGGAAATGAGGTGATGGAATGGAGATTCAGAAGGAACGGCGGATTGATGAGAAATTAAAGATATTAACGGATGCTGCGAAATACGATGTGGCTTGCACCAGCAGTGGAGTGGATCGTAAGAATCCGGGACAGGGCATGGGAGATGCCCATGCTTGTGGAATTTGTCATACCTTTTCTTCCGATGGAAGGTGTGTATCCCTGTTAAAAATTCTGTTTACCAATGAATGCATTTTTGACTGTAAGTATTGTATTAATCGAAAATCCAATGATGTACCGAGGGCCTCTTTTACACCAGAGGAAGTATGCGAACTGACTATGCAGTTCTATCGAAGGAATTATATTGAAGGCCTGTTTTTAAGTTCCGGAATTATAAAAAATCCGGATTATACGATGGGACTGATTTATGAGGCTTTATGGAAATTGAGAAATGAACATCACTTTTTTGGATATATTCATGTGAAGGCGATTCCGGGAACTTCTGCAGAGATTGTTGAGCGGATTGGTTTTCTGGCGGATCGAATGAGTGTGAATTTGGAACTCCCTACGAAGCGGGGGCTGGAAGAATTGGCACCGAATAAGAGTCATAAGAATATCATGTTACCGATGAATCAAATTAAAAATGGAATCGGAAACCTACTTCCTGGGAAAACTTCCGGTTATGCTCTGGTGACGAAGTCCGGAGTAAAACGTCCATCGAAATTTGTTCCGGCGGGACAAAGTACTCAGATGATTATCGGTGCAACGCCGGAAACGGATTTTCAGTTGATGACGGTAACGGAATATATGTACCGGAAAATGAAGATGAAGAGAGTGTTTTATTCTGCTTTCGTGGATGTGAATCATAATATCGATGCACCGGTAGCAGTCGGGCCGAATCCGTTGTTACGGGAACATCGGTTATATCAGGCGGATTGGTTGCTTCGCTACTATGGATTTCAGGTGGGAGAACTACTAAATGAAAAAAGACCGAATTTTAATGTAGTATTGGATCCAAAATGTGATTGGGCGGTGAATCATCTGGAGCAGTTTCCGGTGGAAGTGATGCGGGCGGATTATTATCAACTGCTTCGTGTTCCCGGGATTGGAGTGCGGTCAGCGAAACGGATTGTTTCTGCCAGACGCTATTCCATGCTGGACTTTCAGGCGTTGAAAAAAATCGGTGTGGTGTTAAAACGAGCAGCTTATTTTATTACCTGTAATGGGAAAAGTATGTTTCCACTGCGAATGAATCAGGATTACATTGCCCGGAATATTGCCGGAGAAGAACAGCGGCAGGTGTTTGCCATTGAAGAAGATACCAGCTATCGCCAGATGACATTAATGGATTTGGAGGTACGAGGATGAATATAACATTGGTTTGTGAGAATTCCTTTGAGGGAATTATGACAGCGATATATGATGGATGGGTTTTAATGAATCAGGGAAATCAGGTGGATATTTATCCCGGAGATTATTTCACACCGACTTTTTTTTCGGAATACCATAATGTGCAGACGGATTTTGAAAAATCGGAGAAGGTTGCAAAGTCCATTCGGGTGAAGATTTCTTTTGATGCCTATGTGGCTGTTTATCGGGCGTGTATGCATTACTCTCCGGAAAAAGGAAACATTGTCTTTGATTTTTTAAAGATTGCATACCCGAAAGGTGGAGCGGTAATGAAAATGCTGGGGGTTCCGGAAGTGGTTGCGTTGATGGAATTAAATCGGAAAGTTGCCAATGAAACCCATAACTTTAAAGGGTTTTTGAGGTTCACAGAAGTGGGAGGTGGATTGTTGGTAGGAAAACTAAATCCGCGCTGTGATGTTTTGCCATTGTTAGAGAAACATTTTTCTGATCGGTTTCCTAAGGAAAACTGGATTATCTATGAAGAAAAAAGGGAGAAGGCGTTGGTGCATTCCGCGCAGGGAAAGTGTGTCATGGTTCAGGGAAAGAATCTGGAAGAAGAATTAGGAACATTGAAAATAACGGATCAATATGAGGAATTGTGGAAGATTTTCTTTACCACCATTGGAATTGAACAGAGGAAAAATCTGAAAGGACAGCAGAATCATATTCCGCAGTGGTATCGGAAGAATATGCCGGAGATGTGACGAAAATGTGAGAGTGTAAACATTTCAAGGTTCACTCTTTGAGATTTTTGTGTTATACTAGTTCCCGTGTAAACCTTACAAGGGGGAACTATGCCCTTTTTTACACGATTGAGGAAATAATTAATCGGTTGTTAAAACCAAAACTTTCAGGAGGAACTCATGAGTAAAGTTAAGAGAGTTTATGTAGAAAAGAAAACACCTTATGCTGTAAAGGCTAAGGAATTAACAGAAGACATTAAGGGGTATCTGGAAATTGCGGGTCTTGAAAATGTCAGAGTTTTAGTAAGATATGATGTTGAAAATCTTTCTGAAGAAACTTATGCAAAGGCTTTGACCTCTGTATTTTCTGAACCACCGGTAGATGATGTTTACGAAGAAACATTCCCATATGATGAAAAGAATGCGAAAGTATTCAGCGTGGAATTTCTTCCGGGACAGTTCGATCAGAGAGCAGACTCTGCAGTACAGTGCGTTAAGTTCTTAAATGAGGACGAAGAGCCTGTAATTAAAACAGCTACTACATATGTATTAGAGGGAAATGTTACAGATGCTCAGTTTGAACAGATTAAGAGCTATTGTATCAACCCTGTGGACTCCAGAGAAACAGGATTGGAAAAGCCGGAAACTTTAGTTACAGAATTCGAAGAGCCGGAAGATGTAATTATATTTAATGGATTTAAGGATATGGAAGAAAGCAAATTAAAAGAATTGTATGATTCTTTGGGGCTTGCTATGACTTTCAAAGACTTTTTACATATTCAGAATTATTTCAAGAATGAAGAAGACAGAGATCCTTCTATGACAGAAATCAGAGTATTAGATACTTACTGGTCTGATCATTGTCGTCATACAACATTTAACACAGAATTAACAGATGTTACCTTTGACGATGGTTTCTATCATGAACCGATTGTAAAAACATATGAAGATTATCTGGAAACAAGAAAAGATGTTTTCGGTGAGAGAAAAGACAAATTCGTTTGCCTTATGGATTTAGCCTTAATGGCTATGAGAAAATTAAAGAAGGAAGGAAAACTGGCTGACCAGGAAGAATCTGATGAAATTAATGCTTGTAGTATTGTTGTTCCTGTCGAAGTCGATGGAAAGACAGAAGAATGGTTGGTAAACTTCAAGAATGAAACCCATAACCATCCGACAGAAATTGAACCGTTTGGTGGTGCTGCAACATGTCTTGGTGGTGCAATCAGAGACCCATTGTCAGGACGTACTTACGTATATCAGGCAATGCGTGTTACCGGTGCAGCAGATCCTACAAAGTCAATGAGCGAAACATTGGCAGGAAAGCTTCCTCAGAAGAAATTAGTTCAGGGTGCAGCAGATGGTTACAGTTCTTATGGTAACCAGATTGGTCTTGCAACCGGACTTGTAAAAGAAATTTATCATCCGGATTATGTG
>CACXEU010000093.1 GCA_902766735.1 uncultured Lachnospiraceae bacterium | reverse complement strand
TTCTTTAAGTCATAACTATATTTAGCCATAAAAATACCGACCTCCCATCGTTAGATTTTTAGGTCTAACTTTTGGGGGTCGGTACAGATACGGGGGGGTTTATGAATTGGAAGGTTTTTTAGAACAAAATACATAGAACGTTTATAGACATATGTAATAAAAAGGAGTAGAATTAATTTGAGTGGTTAATCGAATTTTTACAAGGGAGCTTTCCTTGTAGCAAACGGTTTGTTTTTAGCCGGAACAAATCGTATGAAAAAATAAAGGAGGATGTGCATATGAAAACGATGACAAAAAAACTAGGGTCATTGCTCCTGGCATTAGCATTATGCATGGCGATGATTGTTGGTATTTCAAAGCCTGTAAAAGCGGAAGAGATTAAAATCTCTGTGGATGGATTTGAAATTACATTTTATGATGATGGCGGTGGATATGGTTCTTTGTGGGTAACGAAATACACGGGAACAGCTACGGTAGTAACATTGCCGACAGAGGTTCAGTATAACGGAAAGACCTATCAGGGACCGGGATTTATTGCTTCGGATGCTTTTAATGGAAATAAAACTGTGCAGAAAGTGATTGTTCCGAAGGGATATGAGGGCATTGCAGAAAATGCGTTCTATGAATGTTCGAATCTGACAGAAGTGGTAATCGGTGGAACCGGAAATGATGATCCGTTCTATTTAAGTTCCAGGGCATTTGTAAACTGTTCTAACTTAAAGACGATTCGTACCAGTGTCACAAAGCTTGTTAGCGACACAAATGCGAATTATGGTCTTGGAACCAATGCATCCGGAACTGTTTATTCAGGTGTTACGGCCTATGTTATTCAGGGAAGTGATATGGATAACTATTTTAAGACAGTAAACGGAAAATCATCCGGATCTAAAATCAAGATTGTTTATGAAACGGATCCGGCGAAGGAGGCAAACATCTCTTCCGGTGGAAAATCCAGTGGAAGCAATGGAACAAAGGGAAACACGATTGCAGCAGCGGAAAAGACTATTACCGGTTTAAGCAGTGAAGCAGATTTGAAGGGCTCTCAGTACAGTGGCCTGCAGTTAAATGGTAAGAAGGTTACAAAGAATTCCGTAAAACTGGCTTGGAAGAAAGTCAGTGGAGCAAAGAATTATGTTGTTTTTGGAAATGCCTGTGGGAAGAAGAATAAATATATGAAACTGACTACTGTTACAGGTACTTCTGCAAATATAAAAACTATTGGTAAAAATAAAATGAAAAAAGGAACTTATTATAAGTTCATTGTTGTAGCTGTTGATTCGAACGGAAAAGTTATTTCCACATCAAAAACTGTTCATGCTGCAACAAAAGGTGGAAAAGTCGGAAATGCAAAGAAAGTTTCCTTAAAGAAAAAGAAAGCTTCCATAGCAGTAAAGAAGACTTTTAAAATTGGAGCGAAGGAAGTAGCTGCTTCTAAGAAATTGAAGGTGAAAAAGCATCGTAAGACTGCATTTGAATCAACCAATGTTAAGGTTGCAACAGTCAATGCAAAAGGTGTCATTACCGGAAAGAGTAAAGGAAGCTGTGAAATATATGTATACGCTCAGAACGGGGTATGCGCAAAAATCAAGGTGACAGTTAAGTAGAAAGGAGAAAGAACAACTTGAGAAAATTGAAGAAACATTTGGCTGTAATGCTATCCATAGCGATGGTATTTAGTGTGATGCCGCAGCTTACCATGGCTGAAGGCACACAGGTGCTCTCAGAGCAGGAGAACGGTGAGGACCATGAAGGGTCCGAAGAGGAATCAGGGGATGAGGAAGATATCCCTGTTGATTACGAGCAGGAAGTCATTGACGAAGCAAAAGCGTTAGGCGTTCCGGATGCTTTTATAAAGCATTCCTTTGCTGCAGACTTCGAAGACGGAAAATTGGAAGAACCGACCTTTCAGTTAGGTGAGGGCGAAAGCCCGAAGTACAAGATGAACACGGTTGTCAGTGCGGCAGGTGTTCGCGGACTGGAAATCAAAGGGATTGATACCGGTCTGTTAGCCAGAGCAAAGTTTGATTTAGGAACTTTTGACTTTGGTGAAATGAAGTTAGGGTATTTAATCTACAATATTTTGGCAAAGAAGAATATGAAGGGAAAGGCATATTTGTATCTGGATGATGAAACAGAGCCTTTCGCAACATTGTCTGTTAAGAGAAGTGCCGATAGTGATTGGGAAGCAATTCGCAACAAGGCAGTGGATGTCAGAGACAAGGAACTGGAGGGAAATCATCAGATTTATCTGCAGTATGTTGCCAACAGTGCTTTAGATGAAGATGGAAAGGTAATTTCAACCACTGGTGTAAAGGGAAGTCTGTTTTTAGATAGCATGTTCTTTACAGAAGGAAGCACGCCGGTACTCAATTTTGATCTGGATGAAGAGGTAAACACAGTTGACCGAATTAACGGATCAGAAGATCATTCCATTATGGGATACGGAGATATGAACGTTCAGATTCCGGAAGGATATGAATGTGAATATACAGATAAACCGCTGGAAAGTGCCACCTATGAACTGGACTATATTCGTGGACGTGGTAATTCCACCTGGTTAACATCAAAGAAACCATATAAGATTAAACTGGATAAATCAGCAGATTTATTTGGTATGGGCAGTAGCAAGCATTGGGTTCTTTTAGCAAACTATTACGATTATTCCTTGGTTAGAAATAAAATGACCTTTGAACTTGCGAAGCGAATGGACTTAGAGTATACGCCAAAGAGCGTGTTTGTAGATGTGGTAATTGCCGGGGAATATTGTGGTAGTTATCAGTTGACACAGCATGTTCGAATCGGGAAAAACAATGTTGCTATAGATGATTTGGAAGATAAGCCGGCCAGCACTTTACCGGATATTACCGGGGGATATCTGCTTGCCATGGACGAATCCTGGTTAAAGGGAGATGAAGGAAAACCAAATATCAATGTTGGAAATAATTTATTCATCATTGATAAGCCGGAATATGATGCAGACTATTCTGAGGAAGCAAAGCAGGCTCAGGTGGACTACATCACAAACTACCTGCATGAGCTGAATTATATCATTGAAGGGGAAGATGAATACTTTGATGAAGAGGCCGATGGAATTGATGAAGAATTAGCAGATAAGGATTGGCGAGAATATATGGATGAGCAGTCCTATATCGATTATTATCTGATTCAGGAAGTTTCAAAAAATGGTGATGCTTACGGCGGAAGTACATACTTATACAAGAAGCGAAACGGCTTATTATACTGGGGTCCGGTATGGGATTTTGATTTTGTTGCATGGGGCGCTCCGGAAACAGATTATCTGGCAAATGGAGGCGTAGAAGGATTCCAGTGCACTTATGGAAATCCATGGTTTATGACATTGCTTAAAAATGATCCGGAAGTAAAGGAAAAAGTGGTAGAACGTTGGCAGGTTATGTCAGAAATTCTGAAAGACATTGCTTCTGACGGTGGCTTCATTGACCAGTGCAAGGATCAACTTTATTATTCCGCATTAGCAAATTATCAGGTAAGAGGTTCTTATCTGATGGGCGACTTAAACTATTGGAGTGAAGAACCGATTGTCAATCGTGACGAAAATGGAGAACTTTATCATTTGAATTACTTCAATGAAGTGGACCGATTAAAGAGAACTGTCAATGCATCAGTGGAATGGATGGATGAAAATGTATCGACCATCGGTGAAGGAAATTATGGAAAGTATCCGGAGATTCCGTTTACAGTGGATGGTGAAATCGTGGCTTATGTTCATTATGATGCATGGAACGAATGTATTGAGATGAGTGAAATTCCAGAGGCCCCGGAAAAAGAAGGAATGGTCTTCAAGGGATGGTTCTATGAAGATGAAGATGGTGTAGAGCATAAACTGAACGAAGAGGTTTGGCCATTTTATTACAATTCTTCTGAGGAAAGCGAAGTGACGGAAGAGCCAGAGACGATAAAGAAGACAGAGGAAGAGACGGAGGAAGAATTAGTTCCTTATACCTTCTATGCGAAATATGTTTCAGAAGACAGTATCATTCCGATTACTGCGATTACATCTTTTGCAGATACTTACTATGTTCCAATGGAAGAATGGTATATGGATACGGAGGAAGAACCTAATTATGAGAGTGAAACCCTGTATTTGAATCAGTTGATTTCAGTGCTTCCAATGGATGCAGATATTGAAGATGTAAAGTATTCATTAGAAGAAGAAAGTAAAGATATTTATCTTTCCGAAGATGGTGAAGTTTACTTACGAAAACCAGGAGAATATATTGTAAATTGTACTGCCGGTGATGTGGTAAAACAGATTACAATCATTGGAGTCAGTGAACAGGAAATCGAATACGATGAAGATTATACCATCGTGGATTCCCTGAATTTAAAGCAGGGATCTTACGGAAATTTAGGATTTAGATTCACAAATGAAATGGTAAGCTTTAGTCAGTATCAGAGAGTGGTATTTAAATCATTGGATCCTGAAATTGTAGAAGTGAGTCGAAACGGTGTCGTATATGGAAAGAGTGCCGGAAAAGCAAAAATTGTTGTAGTTCAGTCTTACGGAAGCAGTGTTGATGTACAAGTAGTGGATGTGGTTGTGGAATCTGATGGACAGTCAGAAGAACCAACAACGGAGAATACGGAACCGACGACAGAATCTCAGGAAAAGACGACAGCCTCTAAGGTGAAGAAACCGAAAAAGGTTGTAATTAAGAAAGTATATAAAAAGAAAAAGACAGCAAAAAGAGTTCGCTTAAAACTTTCTAAAGTAAAAGGTGCCAAAGGCTATCAGGTTTGTATTTACCAGTCAAAGAAGATGGCGAAAAAGAACAAATCAGCATTGGTGAAAAAATATGTGGATTCTGTAAAAGTTTCTGTGAAGTCAAAGAAAGTGAAAGGCCTGAAAAAATTATATGTCAGAGCCAGAGCATATCGATTGGACGGAAAATCAAAGGTATTTGGTGATTGGTCTGATATTAAAAGAATTAAAATGAAATAAGATTTAAAAGGGGCACCATCCTGGATTTACAGGGTGGTGTTGCTTTTTGTCTATAAATAAGATATGATAAACGATATGACAGTTCGTTTGCACCATCCTGTCGTTAAACAAAACTAGGGCTTCAATGAGTACACGATAAGTGCGTTTATTATCCCGTGGTGCGTGCCACGGGATTTTCTTATTATAAGGAGAGAAAATATGTATTTTTTGAGAACAGAGGAGTGCTTTGATTCAGCACATTTTTTAAAAGGATATGATGGAAAGTGTAGCAATCTGCATGGACATCGTTGGAAAGTGGTTGTGGAAATCAATCGGGAAAATCTGAATGAAGAAGGACCGAAACGAGGAATGATTATTGACTTCACAGATATCAAGGATGCATTAAAGGAATTATGTGATGCATTCGATCACCAGTTTATTATTGAGACCGGGTCCTTAAAAGAGAAGACGAAAGAGGCACTTTTAGAAGAAGGATTTAAAATCATTGAATTACCAATGGTTCCTACCGCAGAAAACTTTGCAAAGTATTTTTACGATTGCATGAAGGAAAAAGAGTTTCCGGTGCATCGTGTGGAGGTTTATGAAACGCCGAATAACTTTGCGGCATATGAGGAGTAATCATGAAGGTTGTAGAAAAATTTGTCAGCATTAATGGAGAAAGCACCCGGGCAGGAGAGCTGGCAGTGTTTCTTCGTTTTAAGGGGTGTAATCTGAATTGTTCCTATTGTGATACCAAGTGGGCCAATGAAGTGGAGTGTCCCTATGAATCATTAAGCGTGGAAGAAATTCTGCAGTATGTGAAAGAGACAGGAATCAAGAATGTCACACTGACCGGTGGAGAGCCGATGCTTCAGGAAGAAATCGTATCGCTGGTGGATAGTCTTTTGGAACAGCAGGGAATCCGCGTGGAAATCGAAACCAATGGTTCCGTGGATTTATCCGGGTTTTCTTTCCGAAAGAAACCGGTATTTACCATGGACTATAAATCCCCATCCAGTGGATGCAATGAACGGATGTGTCTCGATAATTTCCGGATTCTTTCCGAAGAAGACACAGTGAAATGCGTGGTTGCAAACCGGGAGGACTTAGACCGGGCAAAGAGCGTCATAGAACAATATCAATTAACGGAAAAATGTCATGTATATTTTAGTCCGGTATTCGGTTCCATAGAGCCGGAAGAAATTGTAAATTACATGTTGGAACATAAAATGAATGATGTGCGTTTGCAGATTCAAATGCACAAAGTAATATGGGACCCGAATCAGAGAGGAGTTTAAGGATGATAGATAAAAAAGCCATAGAAGAACATATTCGAGGAATACTGATTGCCTTAGGCGATGACCCGAATCGCGAAGGCCTGGTGGATACCCCAAGTCGTGTGGCAAGAATGTATGAAGAAGTTTTTGAAGGAATGAATTATACGAATCATGAAATCGCAGAAATGTTCAACAGAACTTTTGAAGAAGGTGTGGAACAGGAGAACAATTCCAAAATCGTGGTGATGAAGGATATTGATTTATTTTCCTACTGTGAGCATCACATGGCGTTGATGTATGACATGAAAGCGACTGTGGCATACATTCCAAACGGAAAGGTGTTGGGACTTTCGAAAATTGCCAGAGTGGTGGATATGGTTGGGAAGCGTCTTCAGTTACAGGAAAAGATTGGACAGGACATCGCAGATATCATTTCTGAAATCACCGGCAGTGAAGATGTGGCAGTCACCATTGAAGGCTATCACAGCTGTGTTTCTGCCAGAGGTATCAAGAAAAATAATACGAAAACGTTTACAGCAGAGTTACGTGGAAAGTTTGAGACAGACCCGTCTTTGCAATTGTATTTGAAATAGGAGGCGCAGGATGAAAGCATTGGTGTTATCCAGTGGTGGATTAGATTCCACGACAGCATTGGGATTGGCAGTGAAAAAGTATGGAAAAGACAATGTGATTGCCCTGTCGATTTCTTATGGACAAAAACATGAAAAAGAAATTCAGGCATCCATTGATGTGGCAAATCACTATGGCGTGGAGCATCTGTTCCTTGACCTGGCAAAGATTTTTCAGTACAGTAACTGTTCCCTGCTTCAGCAATCCACGGAAGAAATCCCGGAAGAAAGCTATGCGGAACAGATTCAGAAAACCGGAGGGAAAACACCGGTGAGCACTTATGTGCCATTTCGAAACGGCTTGTTCCTTTCTTCCGCGGCCAGCATTGCCTTAAGTAAGGAGTGTGAAGTGATTTATTATGGTGCGCATGCAGATGATGCAGCGGGCTTTGCTTATCCGGATTGCTCTGAAGTCTTTAATCAGGCAATGAACGATGCAATCTGGGAAGGCTCCGGCCATCAGTTAAGGATTGAGGCACCGTTTGTGAAGATGACAAAAGCAGATGTGGTAAAAATGGGATTGGAACTAGGCGTTCCTTATGAGCTGACCTGGTCCTGTTATGAAGGTGGCGAAACACCTTGCGGAAAATGCGCTACCTGCATTGACCGAAACGCAGCATTTGCAGAAAACGGGATGGAAGATCCCGCAATGAAGAAATAAGGGAGATATTATGATGAGAGAAGATGAAGGGTTAACACTGTTAGGAAATAAGGAAACAACATATAAGTCAGACTATGACCCATCTGTGTTGGAAACATTTGAAAACAAGCATCCGGACAATGACTATTTTGTAAAATTTAACTGTCCGGAATTTACCAGTCTTTGTCCGATTACCGGACAACCTGACTTTGCAACCATTACCATTTCTTATGTGCCACAGCAGAAGATGGTAGAAAGCAAATCATTAAAGTTATATTTATTCTCCTTCAGAAATCACGGAGATTTTCATGAGGATGTAGTAAATATCATCATGAAGGATTTAATCCGGTTAATGGATCCGAAGTATATTGAAGTTTGGGGAAAATTCCTGCCTCGCGGAGGAATCTCTATTGATCCGTATTGCAACTACGGAAAAACGGGAACCAAGTGGGAACAGGTGGCATGGGATCGCATGGCCAATCACGATTTATATCCGGAAGTTGTAAATAACCGATAATTCACTGGAAAGGAAACGACAATGAAATTCTTATATTTTTTACTTGTATTTATGCCGATGAGCTGGATTGCTTCAGCAATGGGAGCAAATGGTACAGTTTTGTTTGTCATGAGTGCATTAAGCATTGTGGGACTGGCAGCTGTTATGGGAAAGTCGACAGAAAATGCCGCTTATTATTTAGGAGAAAAAGTCGGTGGATTTTTAAATGCTACCTTCGGAAATGCCGCAGAATTATTGATTAATATTTTCGCCTTGAAGGCAGGATTGCTTGAAGTGGTAAAGTCTTCCATCATTGGTTCTATCATTGGAAATATTCTTTTGGTGTTGGGACTGAGTCTTCTTTGCGGAGGGTTAAAGCACAAGGTTCAGAAATTTGACATCAAGGCAGTAGAGTTACATTCCAGTATGATGTTCTTTGCCGTGATTGGAATGAGTATTCCTGCGGTCTTTGTACACACTATGGCCAATGACAGCACAAAGGTTGAGGAGTTAAGTCTGGTGATTGCAGGGTTAATGTTCCTGTTATATTTCCTTCAGATTATTTTTACCTTCGTGACGCACAAGGACGCTTTCGCGGAAACGGAAGGCGAACCGGCAGAAAAACCGGAGTGGTCCCTGAAGGTTTCTATTATTATACTGTTAGTGGTTACTGCAGGATTAGGAATTCAGTCGGAAATCTTTACCGGTTCCGTGGAAGGAATGACAGAAACTTTGGGACTGAGCGAAATGTTTGTTGGTTTGATTTTAATTCCAATTATCGGAAATGTCGCAGAACATAGTACCGCCGTGGTTATGGCGATGAAGAATAAAATGAATGTTGCCATTGAGGTCAGTGTGGGAAGCACGCTGCAGGTAATCTTGTTTGTAATGCCGGTACTGGTTTTTATCAGTTGTATCTGGACACCGATGAACCTGATTTTCACACCGTTTGAATTGGTCGTTCTTATCTGCTCGGCATTAATCACCAATCGTATTATCGAGGATGGACGATCCAATTGGATTGAAGGAGCGCAACTATTGGGAATTTATGCAATTATCGCAATTGCATTCTTTATCGTATAAATTCTGAAGATGGAGTAAAAGATGGAAAGAAAGCGTTTCATACAATACACAATCGTTTATCTAGTGTGTTTCTGTTTTTTGTCCTGGGCGGTCGTCGTTGGAAATGCGGATGACATCATAAAGTATTGGGCTGCTTCCGGGATGAGCCATGGGATGAAAATATATGGGGACCTTAATATTATTGTTCCCCCGTTGATTTATGTGATTGCAGCACCATTGGTAGCCGTGTTTGATTCCATGCTTGTGATTCGAATGCTAAATGCGCTGGTGTGGACAGGTGTTGCCATGAGCCTGCATGTTCTTGGGCATCGTCTTAAAATCAGTCATAAAATCATTGGATTCTTTAATCTGGCAATTGGACTGTATGCCTATGTTTCTGAATCCTTTTATTACGGATACAATATGATTTGCCTGCTTTTAGCTTTGATAATTTTAAGTCAATTATTAAAGGAAGAACTGACCGGAAAAAGTTCAATTATCATTGCTGTCAGCAGTATTCTGATGGTTTGGTGCAAGCACACTATGGGTGCTGTGTTTTTTGCAATGACCGTTCTGGTAATCTGGTTAAAGTACCGGAAGCAGAAAGGGTTCTGGGGAAAAGTCGGTGGAATGCTTTTCATTGACGCAGGAATCTCTGCAGGATTTCTGGGATACCTTTTATCCCTGGGAGTAATGAATAATTTCCTGGATGTGATTTTCGGAGGAATGTCCCGGTTTTCAAACAATTACAGTGGAATCTTTTTACTCATTGATTTTGCTGTGATTTTAGGAGGTATTTGTTTCTTCATAGGCTATGTGGTCTATGCAGTAAAGCAGCAGGGAGATACCTTGTCAGATCTTTTTGAAAAATACCCGGAACATTGTCTGGTAGCTTTCTGGGGAATTGGGTCAATCTTATTTGTTTATCCGATTTTTGATGCAGAGCATTTTACTCCGATGATTGTGTTTTTCGTTTTACTATTATCTCTTGTGAATCGAAGGAATGAAAAATTATTGTTTCGAATTTCCACATTGCTTTTGGGAACAGTGGTTATTATATTTTTGACTTTGGAAATTTCGAATCTGTTCGGAAATTATCGTCTGAGCAGAATTCCGGCATTTCGAGGACTTCCGATTCAGGCGGGATTGGAGCAGAATCTGTTGGAAACAGAACAAATCGTTAAAGAGGCCAACAAGAAGGTTTACATCATCGATAAATATGCAATGATTTATTCCGCAGCAATGAGGGAAAATCATGGATATTATGATGTCCTCTGGCTGGGAAGCACCGGCGGGAAATCGCCACTTCATTATATGGAAGAATTAAAGAAGGAAGATTGTTTGATTCTGATGAAAACGAATTCAAAACAAGAAAGTCAATGGGATGAATACCTGGAAAAATATGTGAAAGAACATTATCAGATTCGGAAGGATTATGGATATTGGACTTTATATGAGTAATTGGGGGAAAATGTGCAGAATTTGTTTGACATCTGCATTAGAAAAATTTAAGATTAAGGTTATGGTATAGAGAGAAGGAGCTAGTGGTTATGGATAATAAAAGAATCAGACCGGATGAAAGACCGGTATTTCCGAAAAGAGCAGTGATTACAGGCGGTATGCCTTATGGAAATAAAACACTTCATTTTGGACACGTGGGTGGGATGTTCGTACATGCTGACACATTCGCCAGATTTATGAGAGATCGAATCGGAAAGGACAATGTCATTTTTGTTTCCGGTACAGACTGTTATGGTTCTCCAATCGTGGAAGCATACAGAAAACTTTGTGAATCAGGATTTGAAGGTTCCATTGAAGAATATGTTATGGGAAATCATGAAAAGCAGAAGAAGACTTTAGATGACTATGGCATCAGCTTAAATCTTTTTGGTTCCTCCGCTTTCGGAGAAACAGGAAAGATGCATGAAAAGGTATCTGCAGAATTATTTGATATTCTTTATAAAAACGGATATTTACAGAAAATGTCCACACCGCAGTTCTTTGACCCGGTGAAAAAAGTATTTATCAATGGTCGTCAGGTTATCGGAAAATGCCCGATTGAAGGATGTTGTTCGGAAAAGGCTTACGCTGATGAATGTGATTTAGGTCATCAGTATTCTCCGTCAGAATTGATTGATCCGGTCAGCACCTTATCCGGAGAAAAGCCGGAAATCAAACCGGTAACCAACTGGTATTTCTCATTGGATAAATGTATGAACCCGTTGATTGACCGCATGAATTATTTGAAGAGGGAAACCAATACACGTAAATATGAAATTAAGGCGATGGAAGAATTCCTGAAAGCGCCATGTATGTATGTACAGAAAAAGCAGATGGAAGACATTGATGCAGTGGAAGCAGCATTTCCAAAGCATGAAACAATCAATGAAGAAAAGAAGCCATCCGTGACCTTTATCTTTGAAAATCTGGATGACAGGGATCAGGCTAGAGAAGTATTAGATGGCATGGGAATTCATTACCGTACCGGAAAGACATTGGTTCCGTTTAGACTTTCCGGAAATATTGACTGGGGTGTTCCGGTACCGGACAAGGATGACGTGGAAGGGCTTACCTTCTGGGTATGGCCGGAATCTCTTTGGGCACCGATTTCCTTTACTCGTTCCTACCTGGTGAGTCAGGGACGTGATGAAGAAGAATGGAAAGACTGGTGGATGGATGAAGACGCTTGTGTTTATCAGTTCATCGGACAGGATAACATTTATTTCTACGGTCTGGCAGAAATGGCAATGTTTGCTGCAACTCATGTAAAGGCTGACGAAGAAATGGATATGGTACACACCGTTCTTCCACATATCGTCGCAAATAATCATATTTTATTTATGGATAAAAAGGCTAGTTCGTCTTCAGAATTAAAGCCACCAATGGCAGACGAACTGTTAGCATATTACTCACCGGATCAGTTAAGAATGCATTTCTTAAGTCTTGGTCTTTCTTCCAAGAGTGTTGGCTTTAAGCCACAGGTTTATCTTCCGGAAGAAGAGCGGGAAGGTGTTGACCCGGTATTAAAAGAAGGAAATCTTTTAACAAATGTTTATAACCGATTGATTCGTTCTTGCTTCTATTCTGCACAGCAGTACTTCGACTGTACTATTCCGCAGGGAGAAGTCAGCGAGAAAATCCTTACTATCTGTAAGGATGCAATCTTAGAATACGAAAGACATATGTACAATCACGAATTCCATCGTGTGACTTATGTTTTGGATAGCTTGATTCGTGACATCAATAAACATTGGGCAAACAATGTTCGTATGGCTGATAAAAATGATGACAATGAATTAAGAAAGCAGATTTTAATCGACTGCTTCTACGGAGTCAGAGTTATCGCTGCACTGGTACATCCGATTGCACCAAAGGGTTGTGAAATGGTTCAGGAATACTTGAATGTGGATGATAAATTCTTTGACTGGAATTATATTTTTGATGATGTTCTTTCCTTAGTAGATGACAAGGAAAATTACAAACTGAAATTCTTGGAACCAAAGGTAGACTTCTTCGCAAAACCTGCCTGTCAGTTCGAACAAAAATAAATTGATAGCGTAGTGGCGTTTGCTACTACGCTAATTTAATTACAGGAGATATGTGATATTTTTTTGAGGAGGAAATTTGATGAATAAAGTTTTAACAAAAAAAATGGCATCACTATTGGTATTACTTCTTACAGTACTAAGTCCTATCAGCCAAAGCAATGTTGAAGTGGTTCAGGCTGAGACTGCATATACTGTTTCGAATACCATTACAGCAACATTATCGAATGAAGGTGTTCTGGAAATCACAGGAACAGGGAATATTCCAGATTATAATCAATCAGCGCCGGCATGGAAAGAGGATTCTTATAGGATTAAGCGTGTTGTCATTGGAGATGGAATTACCGGAATTGGAGCAGTTACATTTTATGGCTGTTACAATCTTTCGGAAGTAACCATTCCGGTTTCGGTTAAGAAAATTGGTGATGCTGCATTCGCTGAAACAGATCTTTCCAAAATCAATGGAGCAACAGGAGTAACAGAATTTGGAGATTATGTTTTTGAAGGCTGTGCATTTACAACGTTTACTTTTCCGGATAGTACGAAAAAGATAGGAGACTACCTCTTTTATGAATGTACAAACCTTGAGGAGATTCGTATTCCTACGGGAGTTCAGAACTTAGGAAAAATAGGATATTGCGCAACTTCCTTAAAACACCTTTCGGTAGATTCGAATAATAAAAATTTTGTCGTCATAGATGACGTGCTATACAGTGCCGACCAAAAGGAATTATTAATTTATCCTTCAGCAAAAGAAGATAAAAATTTTACAATTCCAAAAACAGTTAGAACAATATCGGCTTATAGTTTTTCATTTCAGAAGTATCTGGAGTCAATTGTTGTTCCGGAAGGTGTGCTGAGCATCGAAGACGGTGCATTTTATCATATGAGCGCAATTAAAACGGCAGAAATTCCCGGTTCAGTAAAGGAAGTAGGACTTTTTGTATTGGAGGGATGCGAAAATCTAAAGTCCGTAAAGTTTAATGCACAAATCGAAGAGACACCGTATAGAATGTGTATGGATTGCTCTTCCCTGGAAACAGTCACATTTAATAGTACAACAATTAAAAGATTGGATAATCGTGCTTTTATGTACTGTTCCGGTTTAAAATCTGTGACGTTGCCTGAAAATCTGGAAACCATCGGTGCAGCAGCTTTTTATGGATGTAGTCTGCTAGAGAATATGAATTATCCAAAGTCATTAGAATCCATTGAAGAAGAAGCATTTACCGGAACAAAGGTTACGGCATTTCCAGCTAATCTGGTGAAAAATAGCGAAGGTGAATATGTCTCTTTGGGAAGTGTGAAATATTCAGGAACATATTATTATGATAAAGCATATGAAGTATTGAAAAAGGTTAATGAGGAACGAAAGGCAAAAGGCCTTGGGTCATTGACCATGGATAAGGATTTAATGAATGCTGCCATGGAGCGTTCCGCAGAAATAGCACTATATTTTTCTCACAGTCGTCCGGATGGGGCAGATTGCTTTTCTGCCTGCAACAAGATGAGTGGAGAGAATATTGCATTGGGTCAAAGTGATGCATCAGCTGTTATGGATACATGGATGAATTCTTCTGGTCATAGAGCAAATATCTTAGGTGTAGATTATAAGTCCATTGGTATTGGCTGCTTTAGTCAGGGTGGAGTCATATATTGGGTGCAGTGTTTTGGCACAGACGCTACAGCAAAGTTTACAAAGCCTGCAAATAAAAAGGTAACCTTAACAAAGGGAATAAAAGTAGAATATCTGATGGGATCAATGTTCCAGTTTAAGAATTCATCCTATTCTTTTAAAGTCGGACAGAAAACAGCCTTAGAAATCAGATTAATTAATTCAGGTGCAGAGTACTTTGTATGTGAATTAGACCCACAGTCATTTATCTGGAAATCCTCGAATCCAAGTGTGGCTTCAGTAGATTCCACGGGAAGAGTCACCGGCAAAAAGAATGGAAAATTCACGATTACTGCCACATTAAAATCAAAACCGAATAGCACAATAAAATATAGTGGCAAGGTAAACGGAAAGGCCATTAAGCTTGCGAAAGGAACAATAAAATCACTAAAGAATAATTTCAAAAAGGGTGTTACCCTAAAAATTAAATCAATTAAGAATGTGAAAAAGCATCAGCTTCAGTATGCAACAAATAATAAATTTAAAAACAGAAAATCAAAAACGATAACCAGACTCACCTATAAAATCAAAAAATTGAAAAAGGGAAAAACATACTTCGTCAGAGTACGCGGAATAAACGGCGCACAAAAGGGAACGTGGAGCAGAGTCAAAAGTGTTAAAATAAGAAAATAGTAATAAAAATGCCCCGCAAGGATGCGTAGCTGGCGGGAAGGTATTTATGCTAATGTATCCGCGCGCACACGAAGTATCACTTGTGACATTTTGTTCTAGAAATTAAACTAATTGATATCCGGAGTGTTTTTTAGATACATCTTTTCCTTAGGTAAAACGGAATATGCAATTTTTGCCATCTGCTCCGGTGTTTCTGCCTTCCCGCCATTAATCCAGTTTTCTACTACAGCGATGCATCCGAATACAATGTAGTAGCGGTAATATTTGTAGTTTGCCGCCTGGTCCGGTCCGAACTTCTGCCCCCAGCGAAGCATATAGTTATTATGGATAAAGTATCCCACCCGTTCATAGCCGGTGCCCTGACCGGAGTCAAAGGCAAGGATTTCTGCCCGGACACTTTCGTCGGCCAAAAAACTGAAAAGGCGGAGAAAGAATACGTAGGAATCACCACCGGTAGTTTCGTTAATAATCTGCTGAATGGAATTTAGGATTCGGTCCTGCATGATTTCAATCATCTCATAAGGGTCTCTGTAATGCTGATAAAAGGTAGCCCGGGTAATGTCCGCTTCCTCAGCTAATTCCCGGATACTGATCTTATGAATGCTTTTCTTTTGTAATAACCTGATTAATGCTAATTCTAATTGACGCTTGGTTCGTTGAACCCGGCGATCTTCATTTTTTGTTTCCATGCTGTCCTCCTGTAATGTCTATTTCTATACAAAGTGTATTATAACAAAAATAGGACCCCGAAAAAAAGAGAAAAAAGGAAATTATACAGAATCGAAAGAAGTTGTTTAATAAAAGCGACGGATACTATACAGGTTCTTTGAAAATGTCAATTAACTAACAAAAATCAGTGGGAATGTATGGTAATAAACAAGATTTTTCGGGAGTGTAAAACATCGTCAAATGCTATTGACGGTGTTTTTTTTACCACGTATATTGATGCCGTTGGCGGTTTGTAAGAAACAGGAAAAAGAGGAAAGAAATGTTTGGAAAGATAATAGGATTAGGAAGTTATATCCCAGAAAAACGAGTGACAAATGAAGAACTTTCAGAGTGGATTGATTCGGATGATTGTTGGATCAGAGAGAGAACAGGAATCCATTCCAGACATGTGATGGAGCAGGAGAATACAGCACAGATGGCAACAGAGGCTGCAAAAGCGGCGGTAAAGAATGCCGGGATTGCAGCTGAAGAAATAGACTTGATTATGGTTTCGTCTGTTTCCTCAAATTTGATTCTTCCGAATACAGCATGTTTTGTACAGGAACAACTTCGTGCAGACAATGCCATGTGCTTTGATATCAATACCGCCTGTACCGGATTTATGGTGGCATATAATACGGTACAGGCATACATCCATTTGGGAGTTATCAAGACGGCACTGATTGTGGCGGCGGAAGGACTTTCAAAGCTGGTGGACTGGGAGGACCGTGGAACTTGTATTTTGTTTGGTGACGGAGCGGGTGCAGCAGTGATTCGGGCTCACGAGGGTGCAGTGTTTGAAACCGTGATGCATGCTGACGGAAGCGAAAAAGATGCGCTGTTTATGGAAAATGATTTTGCTAAACGTAGCACTCCTTTTGGGGAAGGCTGTGAAACGAAAAATTACATTGCCATGGATGGCAGGGAAGTTTTCCGATTTGCAGTAAGTCAGGTTCCGAAATGTATTCAGGAATTATTAGAACAGATGGGGAAGGGTGTGGATGACATCGATTGCTTTGTATTGCATCAGGCCAATGAGCGCATTGTCAAATCCATCGCAAAACGATTGAAGATTCCAATGGAAAAGGTGCCAATGAATATGGCAGAGTATGGAAATACTTCTTCGGCGTGTATTCCGATTTTGTTGACGGAACTGATGGAAGAAGGACGAATCAGAAAAGGAGACCGGATAATCATGTCCGGGTTTGGTGCCGGGCTTACATGGGCGGCTACCTACTTGGAATTTTAACTATGGTATTTACAGCCGGAGGCTGAAAAATATAAAACAAACACAAGAAAGGAATTAAGAAAATGTTTGAACAGATTAAAGAAATGATTGTTGAGGAATTAGGAGTAGAAGAGTCACAGGTTACAGAAAGTGTTTCCTTTAAGGATGATTTAGGAGCAGATTCCTTAGATTTATTTGAACTAGTCATGAGGATTGAAGATGAATTCGGCGTAAAGATTCCCACAGAAGAATTAGAAACCATTCAAACCGTCGGGGATGTAGTAAAGTATATCGAATCACATCAGTAAGCAGATAGGGAGAAGGACTGAATGAAAACAAAAATTACAGAACTTTTGCAAATTCAATATCCTGTCATTCAGGGGGGCATGGCCTGGGTAGCGGATTATCATCTGGCAGCTGCCGTATCCAATGCCGGCGGACTGGGAATTATCGGTGCCGGTGGTGCGGACGCAGAGTTTGTCAGAGAACAGATTCGAAAAACAAAAGAGTTATGTGATAAGCCCTTTGGGGTAAACGTGATGCTGATGAATCCGGATGCGGATAATATCGCAAAAGTCCTTGTAGAGGAAGGGGTTCCGGTAGTAACCACCGGAGCAGGAAATCCTTCTAAGTATATGGAACCATGGAAAGCTGCGGGAATGAAAGTGATTCCGGTAGTGGCTTCTGTGGCAATGGCGAAAATGATGGAGCGCGCCGGGGCTGATGCAGTAGTAGCAGAAGGCACGGAATCCGGAGGACATATCGGCGAAACCACGACCATGGCATTGGTTCCACAGGTAGTGGATGCGGTGGACATCCCGGTAATTGCAGCAGGAGGAATCGGTGATGGGAGAGGCATTGCAGCAGCATTCATGATGGGAGCTGATGCAGTTCAGATGGGTACCGCATTTCTTGTAACCGAGGAATGTAATATTCACGAAAATTATAAGCAGAAGGTGTTAAGCGCCAAGGACATTGATTCCAAGGTAACCGGAAGAACTACAGGACATCCGGTGCGAACCTTGCGAAATAAGATGACTCGGGAATATCTGAAACGGGAAGGAGAAGGAGCCACCTTAGAGGAATTGGAACGCCTGACCCTGGGAGGACTCAGAAAAGCTGTGGTGGATGGCGATACGGTAAACGGCAGCGTCATGGCAGGACAGATTGCAGGGCTGGTTCAGGAATCCACCACTTGTGAAGATTTGATTCAAAGGCTGATGAGCCAGATGCAGGAGACAATCACAGAAAATCAGAAGAGGTATTACAATGAGTAGAATCGCATTTATTTATCCCGGTCAGGGAGCACAGAAGGTAGGTATGGGAAAGGACTTTTATGAGCAGAGTTCTGTAGCAAGATCCTTGTTTGAACAGGCAAATGAAACAATGGACTTTGATTTGCTGTCCCTTTGTTTTGAAGACAATGAAGAAATCAATGATACAAAATATACCCAGCCGGCAATGGTGACCACTTGTCTTGCGATTACCAATCATTTACTGGAGGAAAACATTCATCCGGAAATGACTGCCGGATTGAGTTTGGGAGAATATGCAGCTATTGCCACAGCAGGGGGTATGGATGAAATGGATGCCATTAAAACCGTGAGAAAACGTGGCATTCTTATGGATGAAGCAATGCCGGATCAACAGGGGGCAATGATGGCAATTCTCGGATTAGAGAATGATGTGGTGGAACAGGTCATGGAATCCATCGAAGGCGCTTCCGTGGCTAATTATAACTGCCCGGGACAGATTGTGATTACGGGAAAGACAGAGGCAGTGAAGGAAGCCGGAGAAGCATTGCAGCAGGCCGGGGCCAAGCGAATCATTCCATTGAAGGTAAGCGGTGCATTTCATTCTGAATATCTGAAACCGGCAGGGGAAGCGTTAGAAAAAGAACTGAATCAGGTTTCCTGGAGTCCGTTAAAGATTCCTTATGTAACCAATGTCAATGCAGAACCGGTGGAAGAAATCAGTCAGACCAAGGGATTATTAAAGCGGCAGATTTCCTCTTCCGTCCTATGGGAGCAGTCCATGAGAAATATGATTGACTTAGGAATTGACACTTTTGTAGAAATTGGACCGGGAAGAACACTGGCAGGATTTTTACGGAAAATTGATCGAAGCGTAACGGTTTATAACGTCAGTACCATGGAAGATGTGGAGTTATTGAAGGAGAGATTATGTTAGAAGGAAAGGTGGCAATTGTAACCGGAGCCTCCAGGGGAATCGGTGCAGCGATTGCAAAGAAACTGGCAGGAGAAGGTGCTGCAGTTTACATCAATTACTGCGGATCTGAAGATGCAGCAAAACATGTAGCGGCGGAAATTCAGGAACAGGGTGGCTGTGCTCACACAGTACAGTGTGATGTGTCAGACTTTGATACCTGCAAGAAAATGATAGATACCATTTACAAGGAATGTGGAAGAATCGACATTCTTGTGAATAACGCAGGGGTAACAAAGGACGGATTGTTAATGGCTATGAGTGAGGAAGACTTTGACAGAGTCATACAGACGAATCTGAATGGCGCTTTTCATTGTATGAGATTCGTTTCCAGATACATGGTTAAGAAAAAGAGTGGAAGTATTGTGAATATTTCTTCCGTGTCCGGAATTTTCGGAAATCCGGGACAGGTGAATTACTCTGCATCTAAGGCAGGGGTCATCGGAATGACAAAGTCAGCCGCCAGAGAACTGGCAGGAAGAAATGTGCGGGTCAATGCGGTGGCACCGGGATTTGTGAAAAGCGATATGACGGATCAACTCTCCGATGCCGTAAAAGAAGCAGCAAAGACGCAGATGGCAATGGGGCGCTTCGGAACCCCGGAAGAGATAGCAAACGCAGTAGCGTTTCTGGCAGGAGAAGAGAGCAGTTACATTACCGGACAGGTGCTTCGTGTGGATGGTGGAATGTAGCAGGTTCTGATTTTGGAGGAGCAAAATGAAGAGAGTTGTTGTAACCGGTATGGGAGCCATTACTCCAATCGGTAATAGTGTAGAAGAGTTTTGGAAAAGTGTAAAAGAAGGACAACACGGAATTCGGGAAATCACGAAATTTGATACGGAAGCATTCGAAGTAAAACTGGCGGCAGAAGTAAAGGACTTTGTGCCAAAAGAACGTATGGACTTTAAGGCAGCGAAGAGAATGTCACCATTTTCCCAATATGCAGTTTGTGCTTCCAGAGAAGCCTGGGAACAGTCCGGTCTAACTCTGGAACAGGAAGATCCGTTTCGAATTGGGGTCTGCATTGGTTCCGGAATCGGTGGACTTCAGGATATGGAATCAGAAGAAAAGAAGTTATTGGAAAAAGGACCGGGCAGGGTAAAACCTTTGCTGGTTCCAATGATGATTACCAATATGGCAGCAGGGAATGTGGCAATTGACTTAGGGCTGAAGGGAAAGAACATGAACGTAGTTACGGCTTGTGCTACAGGAACTCATTGTATTGGGGAAGCATATCGCACCATTCAGACTGGGGATGCGGATGTGATGCTGGCAGGAGGAACTGAGGCAGGAATTACTCCACTGGGAGTAGCAGGATTTTCCAGTTTGACAGCATTGACGAAGGCTACAGATCCGAATCAGGCATCGCTGCCTTTTGACCAGAATCGTGGTGGTTTTGTCATTGGAGAAGGTGCCGGTGTAGTGGTTCTGGAAGAACTGGAACATGCGAAAAAGCGTGGCGCTACCATTCTGGCAGAAGTGGTGGGATACGGAGCAACCTGTGACGCATACCATATTACCTCTCCGGCTGAAAACGGGGAAGGAGCAGCCAAGGCAATGGAACTGGCAATGAAGGAAGCAGGTATTGCCCCATCTGATGTAGATTATATTAATGCCCATGGTACGGGAACTCATCACAATGACTTGTTTGAAACCCGTGCAATTAAGCTGGCGTTAGGAGAGGCAGCTTATGATGTTAAAGTTAATTCCACCAAATCCCTGATTGGGCATCTACTGGGAGCAGCCGGTGGCGTGGAGTTGATTGCCTGTGTAAAATCCATAGAGGACGATTTCATTCATCAGACTGTTGGAACGACGAAAGCGGATGAAGAATGTGATCTGGATTATGTTTTGGGTCAGCCATTACAGCAGCAGGTAAATATTGCATTAACCAATTCCTTAGGGTTTGGTGGTCATAACGCCACCTTGGCATTAAAAAAATATGAGGCATAAGAGGTGAAACCATGGATATAAGCAAGATGAAAGAACTGATTCAGGCTGTGTCAGATTCAGAACTGACATCCTTTCAGTACCGGGAAGGAAACATTGAGATTCTTTTAGGAAAAAATGATGACAAGGTTCTTCCGGTACAGGAAATGATAGAAGTGCCAAAGAAGGAACCGGTACAGGAACCACAAAAAAAGGAGGAAGCGGTTGCTGACGAACATCAGGAACCGGGAAGGGAAATCAAGACCCCTTTGGTGGGAACTGTATACCTGGCTCCGGCAGAAGGCGCAGACCCCTTCGTGAAAGTGGGAGATCAGGTTCATAAAGGTCAGGTTATTGCCATCGTGGAAGCAATGAAGTTAATGAACGAAATCGAAAGTGAATTTGATGGAACTGTTAAGGAAATTTTGGTGGAAAACGGTCAGATGGTTGAGTATGGACAGCCATTAGTAATTGTTTAGGGAGAAGAACATGAATCATTTGGATATTAGTGCAATTCAGAAAATCATTCCCCACAGACATCCCTTTCTTTTAGTGGATTATATTGAGGATTTTAAACCGGGAGAATATGCGGTGGGGTATAAATGCGTAACCTACCGGGAGGATTTTTTTCAGGGACATTTTCCGGGACAACCGGTGATGCCGGGAGTGCTGACCATTGAGGCATTGGCACAGGTAGGCGCTGTGGCAATCTTAAGTCTGGAAGAACATCAAGGAAAGACTGCCTTCTTTGGAGGAATTCAGAAGTGTCGTTTCCGGGGAATGGTAAAGCCGGGAGATAAATTGAAACTGGAGACTACCATCATAAAGAAGATGGGACCTGTTGGCGTGGGAAAGGCAGTAGCCAGCGTGGATGGCAAGGTAGTAGCCAACGCGGAGCTAACGTTCGTGATAGGGGAGTAATTGGAAATGATACGTAAATTGTTAATTGCCAATCGAGGCGAAATTGCAGTAAGAATTATCAGAGCTTGCAGGGAAATGGGAATTGGAACCGTGGCTGTGTATTCCGTGGCGGATCGGGAGGCATTGCATACCCAGCTGGCAGATGAGGCAATCTGTATCGGTGAGACTAAGTCCAGCGACAGTTATCTGAATATGGAAAGCATTATGAGTGCAGCCGTATCTTCAGGAGCAGATGCCATTCATCCAGGCGTAGGGTTTCTTTCGGAAAATGCGGAATTCGTGGAATTATGTGAACAGTGCAATATTAAATTCGTAGGACCTTCCTCTACCATTATCCGAAAGATGGGAAATAAGGCCTTGGCAAGAGAAACCATGATTCAGGCGGGAGTTCCGGTCATTCCGGGAAGTGAACAGGAAGTGACTACGTGTCAGGTGGGAAAAAATCTGGCAAAAGAAATCGGATATCCGGTAATTATTAAAGCTGCCTTAGGAGGCGGTGGTAAAGGAATGCGTGTGGCATATGATGATTCCCAGTTTGAGAGCGCATTCAATACGGCAAAGAAAGAAAGTGAAATGGCATTCGGGGATGGAAGAATGTACATCGAACATTATATAGAACATCCGAGACACATTGAGTTTCAGATTATGGCAGATTCCTATGGAAATACCATTCATCTGGGAGAGCGTGATTGCTCGGTACAAAGAAACCATCAGAAGATGATTGAAGAATCTCCTACCATCGTTCTGGATGAGGGGACGAGAGAGAAAATGGCCCGGATGGCCATTCGTGCTGCAAAGGCTGTGGCATATGAAAGTGCAGGGACCATTGAATTTTTACTGGAACGAACCGGGGAATTCTATTTCATGGAAATGAATACAAGAATCCAGGTGGAACATCCGGTAACTGAGATGGTAACTGGTCTGGATATGATTAAGGAGCAGATTCGCATTGCTTCAGGAGAGAAACTGTCGGTTTCCCAACAGGATGTGCTGCCGAAAGGTCACGCTATTGAATGTCGAATCAATGCGGAAAATCCGAGAAAGAATTTCGTGCCTTGTCCGGGTCATATTTCCGGCATTTATATGCCGGGAGGAAATGGAGTTCGTGTGGATTCTGCCATTTATTCCGGCTATGACGTTTCGCCCTTTTATGACTCCATGTTAGCGAAACTGATTGTTCACGGGAAAAATAGGGAAGAAGCAATTCAGAAAATGCAGCGTGCATTGGGGGAAGTGGTTATTGAGGGAATTACTTCCAATGTGGATTACCTATACGATATTTTGTGTGACCACATTTTTAGGCAGGGGAATTATGATGTGGAATTTATAGAGGGATTCAATGAACGAATTTCCTAAGGAGGATGTAATTGAAACTTCAGATGTTAATTAAGAAAAATCAGGAGAAACGTCTGGCGGTGAAGAACCAGAAGGATGTGCCTGATGGACTTTTTAGAAAATGCAGAAAATGTAAGACACCGGTTCTGGCGAAGACTGTGAAAGAGGCTGGATATATTTGTCCGAAGTGTGGTGGATATTTCCGGGTTCACGCAAAACGCAGAATCGAGATGATTGGAGATGAAGGAAGCTTTCAGCCATGGTTTGAAGGGATGGAAGTAGAGAATCCTTTGGAATTTCCGGGGTACGAGGACAAAGTTGCAGAACTGAGAAAGAAGACGGGGTTGGACGAGGCGGTTACCTGTGGGAAAGTGGATATTCATGGAATTGCAGCAGCTGTAGCTGTTATGGATGGAAGATTCCTGATGGGAAGTATGGGGAAAATTGTAGGAGAAAAGATTACGAAAACTGTGGAAGCGGCCACGGAAAAAAATCTCCCATTAATTATTTTCTCTTGTTCCGGTGGGGCCAGAATGCAGGAAGGGATGGTATCCCTAATGCAGATGGCAAAGACTTCGGCGGCCATAAAACGACATCATGAATCGGGAAATCTGTATATTTCTGTTCTGACGGATCCTACAACCGGTGGGGTAACTGCCAGCTTTGCCATGTTAGGAGATATTATCCTGGCAGAGCCAAAAGCATTGATTGGATTTGCAGGACCACGAGTGATTGAGCAGACTATTGGACAGAAACTACCAAAGGGATTTCAGCGGTCGGAATATTTATTGGAACATGGATTTGTTGACCGGATTGTGGAACGGCAGGAACTGAAGCAGACGCTGGCGGATTTACTAAAATTACATCAGAATCGTGGTACTGATTTTCAGAAGCAGAGTATCATTGCAGAACCGGAAAAGAAAAAAACCAGTCAGTTAACGCCTTGGGAGCGTGTGCTGATTTCCAGAAAGAATGACCGACCGGTGGCACAGGATTATATCGAAGGGCTCTTTTCTGATTTCTATGAATTCCATGGAGACCGATGTTATCAGGATGACAGTGCCATTATCGGTGGTGTGGCATCGTTCCATGGAGTACCGGTCACGGTAATTGCTCAGGCAAAAGGACATGATACCAAGGAAAACATTCACAGAAATTTTGGAATGCCGAATCCGGAAGGATATCGCAAGGCCTTGCGTCTGATGAAGCAGGCGGAAAAATTCCAAAGACCAGTAATCTGTCTCGTGGATACTCCGGGAGCTTTTTGTGGCATTGAGGCAGAACAGCGGGGACAGGGACAGGCAATTGCCGAAAACTTATTAGAAATGTCTGCGCTAAAGACACCGGTGGTCACTCTCATTATTGGAGAGGGAGGAAGTGGCGGTGCCCTGGCAATGGCAGTAGCGGATGAAGTATGGATGATGGAAAATTCCGTGTATTCCATTCTAAGTCCGGAAGGGTACGCAAGCATTCTCTTAAAGGATGGAAAACTGGCGTCAAAGTCAGCCAATATGATGAAAATGACTTCCATGGATTTATTAGAAATGAAGATTGTTGAAAAAGTATTTTCAGAACCGGAACACTATACCCGCAATGAAATGAAGGAAGTCATTGAAAAACTGGATGGTGCATTAGTGCAGTTCATTAAAGAAAAAAGTACCTTATCGGTAACGGAATTGGTGGAACAACGATATCGACGATTTAGAAAGATGTAGCAGTATTATTTTAGGGAGGAATTGATATGCTCCCTGTCAAGTAGACAGGATAAATATCTAAAATGAGTGTTTAGAGAATGACCATACTTCGTATGAGGTATGGTCATT
>CACXEU010000092.1 GCA_902766735.1 uncultured Lachnospiraceae bacterium | reverse complement strand
CATTGGTTTTTGTGGTTAGTAGCATAACTCAATTATACCAAAAAACAGCTATGAGCACGAGTGCTCATAGCTGCTTTTCTGTTAGGAGAGTTTTTTTACATCCCCTTTTTTTTTATTTTAGAGGAAGGCACTTTAAACTTCCCGATAGAATTATCGTTCTGCAAGGATGAGCAACTTGTGGAAAGGAAAAATGTGGAAAATGATGACATTCTGAAAGGATGGAAAGAATTTGTATAGTGACAATGTTGAAAAGAACGGTGGATTTGAGTGGAGTTTTGTGCAAAAAACAAAATAAAACTATTTTTTTTGAAAAAATCTATTGCAGAAACTGTGGAATGTGTTATAGAATAGGTGGAAAGGGTTTGACATTGAGACATCAAATCTCGACGGTGTGAAAAACGTTTCGATTTTTCACGAATTTATTTTGTTTTATTATAAGGAGGAGAGCAAAGATGAGAAAATTTGCAAAGAAATTTGCTGCTGCAGCACTTTCACTTTCGTTAGTATTCGCTGTAAGCACAACATGTTTTGGTGAAACATGGGGAAGCTACTTTGGTGCTGACCAGGATTGGTATGAAGGAGCTTCAGGATCATTAGCGAACGCTAATGCTGTTACTGCATTTACTGCAAACCTTGAAACAGTAGGTTGGGGTGGTGTTTGGGGAGCACAGGTGTTCCTTACAGCAGAAACGAAACTTGTAAATGTTAAGAAGGGTGAAAAGTATACAGTAAACTTTAAGATTAAATCATCTAATGTTAACAAATATGTTTACGTAAAGATTGCTACAGGAGAAGTATTAGCTCATAGTTTTTGGGTTAAGGTTCCAGCAGGTACATCAGGAAAGACTGTAAAGGAAACTTTCACTGCAAAGGCAAACGCTAACACAGTTTATTTCGGACTTGGCGGTGATGTAGGAAACAGAGAAGATGTATCTACAGATGAAGATGCAGCAATCAGATATTCTGTATTTGATAAGCAGTTCAAGGAAGATCACGCAGTAGTACTTGCTGATGATGCAAATGGTGATTATACATCTGCTACAGCAATTAATGTAACAAACTTCAGCATCCTTCCAGCAGTTAAGTTCTCAGCTAAGTCTAAAAAGGCTAAAAGCGTAACTGTTAAGGTGAAGAAAGCTAAGAGTGGAATTGTTAAGTCAGTTGGTGGTTATGTAGTTAAGGTTGGAAAGAAGACAGTTAAGAAAAATAAGACTACTATTACTGTAAAGAATAAAAAATTCAAGAGCGGTAAGAAAGTTAAAGTTCAGGTTAGAGTAATGGATAAGTCTAAGAAGTTCTATGGACCATGGAGCAAGGCTAAGAAGGTTAAAGTTAAATAATTAACTGAATATAAGAGATTATCCCCCACATAGAAGATGTGGGGGATTTTTTGCGTCTATAAGAGGAAAGTAAACCTGTTTGTTGTTTCGCTATTTTTCGACAAAAGGTCGAAATGAGGTCGAAAAAAGGCGATGGATTTTTTACATATTTTGGATGAAGTTGAATATAATAGTAATGATAAAAAATAAACCAAAGTAATAGAAAAGGGGGAAATACAATGATTGACAAAGTAATTGAAAACAACCGAGTAAGTATGACAGGAGAGATTGTATCTGAATTTAGGTATAGTCATGATGTGTTTGGAGAAGGATTCTATATGGTAGACCTTTCTGTGGACCGATTGAGTGATTTGACAGATGTGATTCCTTTAATGGTATCTGAAAGATTGGTAGATGTTACAGAAGATTACATAGGAAGGCAGGTGGAGGTTTCCGGTCAGTTCCGTTCTTATAATCGTCACGAGGGAACAAAGAATAAATTAATTTTGTCTATTTTTGTGCGAGAATGGGAAGAAGTGGAAAGCGATTATGAAAGTGGACGAACAAATCAGATTTTTCTGGACGGATTTATTTGCAAGGAACCAATTTACAGAAAAACTCCATTGGGAAGAGAAATCGCAGACTTATTAGTGGCTGTAAACCGACCATACGGAAAATCCGACTACATCCCTTGCATTGCCTGGGGGAGAAACGCAAGATACGCATCGTCCTTTGAAGTGGGAGGCCATATCCAAATCTGGGGAAGAGTGCAAAGTAGGGAATATGTAAAGCGGATTAATGAGGAAGAAACAGAGAAGCATGTGGCTTACGAAGTATCGGTAAGTAAGCTGGAATATCTGGAAGAATAAAAAATGATACCTATAAAAAAAACGCACCATGCACAAGGCTGTTTGTGTTGTGGGGGCGTTTTTTTTGTGATAAAATTTACACATACTATGGGTTGCTTCAAGCAGATATTTGAAGTTACGGAGAAGGAGAAGAGAGGATATGAAAAAAGTGTTGAAGAAAATGGTTGCATTAGCAGTTTCGGTGACTGTATTTGCAAGTGGACTTTATCTCAAAAAAGATGTTGAGATTAGCGCAGCAACAGATGTAGAGGCGTGGAAAGATGGTGCGGTAATTTCCCCGACAGAAGGAAAACTTGCTGGAGCAGGGTATATTGATATAAAAATTGATACAAGCCTTGAAGGTGCAAAGAGCTATGCGGTATATTTTGATGGAGAAAATAGTTGTACTTTGGTTGACGGAACGGCGGCTGTGATGAATTTTGATGCATCGAAAGATACACAGAAATGTGAGGTCTACTCCGTTGCGGTAAAAAAAGCACATACTGCATATGTTGTGGCAAAAATGTCCAATGGCTCTGAAGTGACATCAGATACAAGAACATTCTACATTTCAAAAAAAGGTGTGGCCATGGGTGGCGACATGAGTGAAACAGTAGTCATGAAGAAAATGAATGTGTCTTGGTATTATAACTGGGCTGCGGAAGCGTTTAACTCATCCGTGGATGAAGGCGTTGCGCATGTACCAATGGTATGGGGTGGATCTCAGGGAAATATCAGAGATATCAAGAAGATAACAGACGATTCAAATTATATTCTTGGATTTAATGAACCGGATATTGATTCGCAGGCTAATATGTCAGCAGGAAAATCATTGGCAATATGGCCATATGTTGCTGCAACAGGAAAGAGAACTGTATCTCCGGCTTTAGCGGTATATACAGGGGGATATATGGATGACTTTCTCGTTAATGGTGCAACATACGATCCTGTGGTTGAACCGATAGAGGAAGAAACAGAAACAAATAGCGAAGGTGAAGTAGTGACTTCGGCAGAAGAACAAGAGACTGTTGTGTTGGATGGTGGATACTACGCTTCCGTCAATGTTGACGCTGTGGCTCTTCATAGATATGGTGGTTCTAAAACAGGATTACTCCCAGACGTAAGTAGATTGACTTCGGCAATTGATTATCTTTGGGATAAATATCATAAACCTATTTGGGTAACAGAAGTGTCTATTACAGGTAGAAAAAACACATTTTCAGATTGGAGCTATGAGGTACCAAATGCCCTTCCGCTTATGAAGGAATATGTTGCTAATATCATTACAGCAATGGATGCTGACGATCGTGTGGAACGTTATGCATGGTTCCCGTATAATGTTGAGAGTGCAAATGAAATTGATGGATTAGATGGATGTGGAACATCTGCATTATTTGATTATGAATCAGGAAAATTTACAGAACTTGGTGTAATGTATTCTGAAATGGGAAATCCAGAAGGTTATCAGGCTGAAGTGATTGGAGCGGATGAAAAATTCGTATGGAAGGAGACTACTACAGGAAGTGAAGAAACATCTGGAAATGAATCTACCACAAAAGGGACTAATGTAGTAACGAAGAAAGAAGTAAGTACTTCGAAAAAGAATGAAGTTGCAAAACCAGGTAACGTAGTGGTTAAAGCGAAGAATAAAGCAAAGAAATCAGTTGTATTATCCTGGGGAAGAGTAAAAAATGCAAAGGGATATGAAATTCAATATTCACTCAGTAAGAAGTTTTCCAAAGCGAAGAAATTCAAAACGAAAAAAACTTCGACAAAAAAACTTGGAATTGTAATTAAGAAATTGCAAAAGAAGAAAACCTACTACTTCAAGGTTCGAGCTGTGAATGGAAAACTGTTTGGAGCATGGTCAAAGCCTAAGAGAGTGATGATAAAGAAATAGTATTGGTAAAATAGCATAAAAACGTTTCTAAAAAAAGAGGGAATTAAGGAATAATGCTCTATAGCTATTCCTTAAAGCACCCTCTTTTTTGATGAAAGGTCAAAAAATATTAAGAAAAAAGTGTTTTATTTGTGAAAAAACAACATTTTTTATTGTCTTGCGTATTTGTTTGTGATAGAATATCCCTAACTGAAAAAAACGATTTTCAAAAAAGTAGAGGAGGAGAATGAAAATGAAGAAGACTTTCAGTAAAGTATTAGCAGGCGTTACCGCATCAGCAATCGCACTTTCTTTAGTAGCTGGAGCTGGTGCTTTTAAAACAGCTAGCGCAAGTGAAGGAACAGAAGTTTCTTTAGTACCATGGACTATTTATGAAGGAGCAGAAGTAGGACGTTCTAATGATCCAGATGGTTGGCCAACAAGAACATATAACACTGTATCCACTACAGCAGGTGAATCTAAGGATTCAGTTTTCTGGAACACTGGATTGCCACATCAGCAGTATGTTGACAGCCCAGAAGTTATTTGGCAGACAACTCAGGTAGCTAATGGATTTACAGCAGACATCGCAGGAACCGGTTGGGATGGTGATGAATGGGTAGGAAGTGTTGCTAATAAGGATAATCCATATTTACTTAGAGCATATATGACAGGAATTCAGGCTCAGGAAGGCCATATGTACACTGTATCATTTAAAGCAGCTTGGGTAAATAATGAAAAAGCACCAGAAAAGAATATTCAGATTGGCGTTGCAAATGCTTATGGCGAAGATGTGTTTAAGGATGTCGAAAATCCAGTAACAAAGATTAAAGTTGCATCAGGATCTTCAACAACATATTCTCAGGACTTTACATTGTGGGCAGGAGATACTCTTGATATTACTTTATCATATGGTGCATTCATTGCATCTTACAATAAGGGCTTGACTACTGAGAATGTTGCAGCCAAGGGTGTGTTAACTATTTCTGACTTCAAATTGATTGACAAAGGTCAGAATCCAGAATATGTACCAAAACCAACAATCTGGACTGATCCAGAAGAAACAACTGCACCAAAGGAGCAGACAACTGCAAAACCACAGCCTAAACCATCTGTTGATCCTGCAAAGAAGAAAGTTTTTGCACAGGTTACAGGTGTTAAGGCTAAGAACAACAAGAAGGGCAAACTTACTGTAACTTGGAAGAAGATTGCCAATGCTAAGCAGTACCAGATTAAAGTAGGAAAGAGAACTTACACATCTAAAGCTGGTGCTAAGAAGTATGTAGTTAAGAAGGGTCTTAAGAAAGGTAAAACTGTTAAGGTTCAGGTTAGAGCATTAGCTGCAAACGGATATAAAGCTGGTAAGTTCAGCAAGGTAGTTAAGGTTAAAATTAAGAAATAATTGTTCTTTGAAAAAAGAATGAAGATTACAGTGCCCAATGCGAATCGCATTGGGCTACTGTTTACAATTGAAAAATCAGGAGGATATTAAAGTGAGAAAGAATTTTATGAAAAAAATCACTGCAGTAGCATTATCATTAACAATGGTTGTTGGTGCAGCTAATATTGTTTCAGCAGTACCGCATGCTGCAAATGGAGCAAATGTAGCAGGTAATGTGAAGTGGGAATGTTTCTCAGTTCGTGATGATTCATATGGAAAGCCAGATACAGAATGGCACATTGCGCTTCAGGAAGAAATTAAGAAAACAAAAGCAGCAGCTTTGAAGGATTTTGAAGCAGGAAAAATCACAAAGGCAGACTATGATAAGATTGTTGCAGAAGCTGATGGTTATGAAAGCTATACACAGGGTGGTTTTGCATCACAGCCTACAGCATCTGGATTTGATTTCTATGCTGAAAATACTGGATGGGATGGTGAATACTACAATGGAAATTTAGTAGCTGACAATCCTTGGGGAATGACCGTTCAGTTTAAGGGAAATGGAGTGTCAATTGAAAAAGGACGTAAATATACAGTTTCCTTTAAGATTAAGAGTACATTAAAAGGTAAGAAGAATAAGAAAGACGATGAAGGAAATGATGTTATTAATCCGGAGACAGGAGAAGCTGTTCAGGAAACAAATTATGTTAAGCATATTTCTTTCAAACTTTACGATACCGTTTCAAAAGGTGGTCCGGCAGTAGATCTTGATTCTGTAACAGGTGCAACTACAGCTGGTATGATTACATTGGATTCATCAAAAGATGAATGGCAGACAGTTACAGCTCAAGTTACGATTCCTGCAAAATACGGTAGTGATTATATGGGAATTATGTTTGCGTTAGGCGCTAGACAGGTTACTTACCCAGAAGAAGTTGCTATGCAGGGAACAGTAAGTGTTTCTGATTTAAAGATTATTGCTGGAAATCAGTATAGAGTTAATTTTACAGGAAATGGAAAAACATATGCGACATATGTTAATGGTGGTTCCGCAGTATCAGTAAACTCTTCTATCGCATCTAAGCTTGGAAGAAAGGGTTATACAATTGATGGATACACATTAAATGGAACAAAGTACAATTTCGGTACTGCAGTTAAAAAAGATATCACATTAGCTGCTCATTATGTAAAGACTAAGAAGCCTGGAAAGGGTAAGATTTCTTCAGCAAAGAGTCCTTCTAAGAAGAAAGTGAAAGTAGTTGTTAAGAAAATTGCAAATGCTGTTGGATATCAGGTAAGATATTCTACAAAGAAGAGCATGAAGGGTGCAAAATCTAAAACAATTGGTACTTCTGGTACAATTAAGAAATTAAAATCAGGATCATTTGTTTATATTCAGGTTAGAGGATATAACGTAGATTCTTTAGGAAACAAAGTTTACGGAAAATGGTCTAGCAAAAAAATTACAGTTGTTAAGTAATTAGATTATTGAAATGATTGAAAAAAGGGTGGGACAGGTTATATGGGCTCATATAATGAATTCTACCCTTTTTATTTAATTAAAAAGTATGGTTGGAGGTTTATGATGAAAAAGATTTTATCATTTTTAATGACACTGGCATTATTTGTTGCTTCGTTATCAGTTGGAAACGTTTCTACTGCAAAGGCCGAAACAGCAGATGCTTGGAAAACATCAGCAATTATTGCACCTGGCGAAGGAAAATTAATCGGTGCCGGTTATATTGACATTAAGTGGAATAATAACTTAGATAATGTATCGTCTTACACAGTATATGTTGACAACAAGGAATTAAAGACTGTGAATGCTACATCAGCTGAAGTATTATCAGCAGAAATGTACACTGTTTCTGTAAGCACACATACAGCATACATTGTTGCTAAATTAAAAGATGGTTCTACAGTTCAGACAGATACGAGAACTTTCTATGTTACGAAAAAAGGTTTAGGAGTTAATACCAAAGATATGGGTGAAGCAGTTGATCCTGCAGCATTAAATCTTGGTTGGTATTATGACTGGGGAACAAAATCTTTTGAAGAATTAAAGTATAAAAACAAAAAATTCTATGGATTAGATTTTGTTCCAATGATTTATGGTGAACCAAACGAAGAATTCGGAACTATCTTCTCTAGAATCAAAGCACAGGGATATAAGTATGTTCTTGGATTCAATGAACCTGACTTATCCTTTGAATCTAATATTTCAGCAAGAGTTGCTGCATCCAGATGGACCAATTATTTTGTACCAAACAAAGATAGTATCAAACTTGGTTCCCCTGCAATTTCTACTGCAAGTCCATTAGTAGAATCAAAATGGTGGAATGAATATTGGAATACATTATCTGTTTCTGATAAGGCTGCTACAACATTTGTTGCTGTACATAAGTACTATGAAAATTACAGTGCAACCTCTGCCAAGGAATTCTTAATGTTAATTGATGAAACTTATAGTAAGTATAAAAAGCCTATTTGGATTACAGAATTTGCACTTTGGTTAAAGGGTGATGCAAATCAGAAAGAAAGAGCAAAGGCAGAAGAATTCCTGAAGACAGTTTGTAAGGGACTGAATGAAAGAAGTTATGTAGAACGATATGCATGGTTCGTTCCAAACTTAAATGGAACAGATGCATCTTCATCTGCACTTTACGATTATAAGACAGGCACATTGACAAATATCGGAAAGATTTATGCACAGATTGGAAATCCAACCGGATATAAGGCTACAACCTACGGTGTTTCCTCCTCAACATCCGTAGATACTTCTGTAGCAGGTTGTGCAAAAGTTATGCCAACATCTCTCTTTAATGTAACTTCCAAGAAGAAAGCATTTAAGTATGATATTAAGGAAGTTAAGAGAGCTGCCGGATATGAACTTCAGTTCAGTACCTCAAAGAAGATGACTGGAGCAAAAACAAAAAATATTACCAAGACTACCGGTACGATGAAAGTTTCATTTACAAAGAAACAGAAGAAACAAATTAAGAAAAAGAAATTGAAAAAGATTAAATATTATGTTAGGGTAAGAGCGTATAAAACGATTCTTGGTAAAAAGGTATACTATAGCTGGAGTAAGATTATGCCAGTGAAAGTTAAAACGAAATAACATGAAGAAAAAAGTAATATTAATCTTAGCATTAGTTATATGCTGTGCTTCTGTTGTGGGAGGCGTTTTCCTTGCGAAGCGTGATTCCGGAAAAGAAGGAGCAAATACAACAAAAAAAACAGCGGAAGAAACTTCGGAAAAAGAAACGAAGAGCATCCGTGAGAACAAGGAGCAGTGGGAGAATACCGCAGTGGTTTCTCCCGCTGCAGGTTCGTTAAAGGCATGTGGTGTGACGAAAATTACATGGAATCCTGCGGACGAAATGGGCAAGGTTTCAGGATATAAGGTCTACGTGGATGATGAATTAGTTGAATCCACTGATGGTGAGACGACTACCTGTACCTATTACACGACAGATGTTACGAAGCATACTGTTTATGTGGAAGCAGATATGGGAAATGGTTCAGTTCTTTATTCGGATGTGAATACATTCTTTACGAACAAGAAAGGATTCTGTACGAATAAGGATATGGCAATGAATCTGAATGCCACGGACTGGGGTGTCTCCTGGTATTATAACTGGGCGATGTTCCCATTTAAACTGACGTCCTTCCAGAATTTAGATTATGTGCCGATGCTGTGGACCATTGGACCATCTGATGATCGAAATATGCAGTTATTTAATTCTTATGATTTTACTTATGTTTTGGCATATAATGAGCCGGATCTTGCGGAGCAGGCAAATCTGACCGTGGATGAGGTAATGAAGGGATTAGAGACTGTATTTGCCAACAAAGGCGATGTTCTGTTAGGAGCACCGGCTACGGCATTGTTACCACCGTGGTCTAAGGACTGGTTCCAGCCGTTTATGGAAAAGGTGGAAGCAAAGAATTGGGAATTCGATTTCATTCCTCTTCACCATTATTGGAACTGGTATGATGATGAAGGTGTTGATGCATTCTTAGAATTGGTTGATAAAAGCTATGAGATGTATCATAAGCCAATTTGGATTACAGAGTTTGCCATTAGTGGAGTTCCGGATGTGGATGAAAGAGCAAGAAAAGTTGTGCGCCACTATATGAAGAAAGTTGTTGCGGAATTAGATAAGAGAGAGTATGTGGAACGTTATGCATGGTTCTCATTCCAAACGACAGATCGACGAAATGGTGCGTCGGCGATGTTTAATCATTATACCGGAGATATAACCAGCTTAGGTAAGCTGTATATGAAGGTGGGCATGCCGGAAGGATATGGAGATGCGAAATATTCCACCCCGACGGACAATGAAAAAGAAGACGTCGTAAAAGAATAGTGTGTCATGAACAGACTTATCAGAATAGGATAAGATATAGGTGTTGACAGACATAATTGACAATGTTATGATAATAAAAGTTAAACGATAGTAGAGGTCGCGCTACTTATGAGTACGAGATGGGATGCCACCGTAGGCAGGGGAACATTTCGGAAAGGAATTGGCGCCGAAGGTGAAGATGTTGCGGAACATTGATCCTGGGCATATGATTAAGAGTCATATGACTGTCATCGAAAGATGGAGAGCTACTTATAAGCAGTGAAACTTGTAGGGAGCTTTTTGAAAGCTCCCTTTTTTATATCCAAGGGGAACAAGTGCTGATAAAACGAGTAGAATACTAAAGTTTAATGAAATACATATATTTTTTAGGAGGATATGAAAATGTCTATTTTTACAGGCGCAGGTGTAGCAATCATTACACCATTTAATGAAGATGAAAGTATTAACTATGAAGCATTTGGTAAGATTATTGAAGACCAGATTGCTGCAGGAACAGATTCCATTATTGTATGTGGAACAACAGGGGAAGCTTCTACAATGAGCGATCAGGAACACCTTGATACCATTAAGTATTGTATTGATAAGGTTGCAGGAAGAGTTCCTGTTATTGCAGGTACCGGTTCTAACTGTACAAGAGAAGCAGTAAACCTTTCTAAGAAAGCTGAAGAAATGGGAGCAGACGGACTTCTCTGTGTGACTCCATATTACAATAAAGCAACACAGGACGGTCTTTATCAGTATTACAAAGCAATTTCTGATGCAGTAAACATTCCAATCATTATGTACAATGTTCCATCAAGAACAGGTACAAACATCTTACCGGAAACTGCTGTTAGAATTGCAAAAGAAGTAAAGAATGTTGTTGCAATTAAGGAAGCTTCAGGAAACATCAGCCAGGTTGTAAAACTTGCATCAATCGCTGATGGATGTCTTGATATTTATTCAGGAAATGACGATCAGGTTGTTCCATTACTTTCCTTAGGAGGAAAGGGTGTAATTTCCGTATGGTCTAACGTAGCACCAAAGCAGGTTCATGACATGGTTGCAGCTTATTTAGCAGGAGATGTGGAAACAGCACTGAAGTTACAGTTAGATGCCATTGACTTATGTGGTGCATTGTTCTGTGAAGTAAATCCAATTCCGGTTAAGGCTGCAATGAATATGCTTGGATATGATGCAGGAATTGTTCGTGCTCCATTGACTGAAATGACAGATGCAGGAAAAGCAAGACTCGAAAAGGCAATGAAAGATTACGGAATTTTATAAGAACAAAAGAAACGATTTGGAGGGTTTAAAATGGTAAACGTTATTATGCACGGATGTAACGGACACATGGGTAGAGTAATTACCGGTCTTGTTGCAGAAGATCCGGACATTCAGATTGTTGCCGGTGTAGATGCTTATACTGGAGTAGATAATGAGTATCCGGTATTTAAAAGCATTAAAGAATGTACAGTAAAAGCAGATGCAATTATTGATTTTTCTGTTGCAGCTGCTGTGGATGATTTATTAGATTACGCAGTGGATACCCAGACTCCTGTAGTACTTTGTACTACAGGGTTGTCTGCAGAGCAGCTGGAAAAAGTTAAGGAAGCCAGCAAAAAAGTTGCTGTTCTGAAATCAGCGAATATGTCTTTAGGAATTAACACTTTGATGAAGCTGTTACAGATGGCAACAGAAGTTTTAGCGGACAGAGGATTTGATATTGAAATTGTTGAAAAACATCATAATTTGAAATTAGATGCACCAAGTGGAACAGCACTTGCATTAGCTGATTGCATTAATCAGGTATTAAACAATGAATATGATTATACATACGACAGAAGTACCGTTCGTGAAAAGAGAAAGAAAAAAGAAATCGGTATTTCCGCAGTGCGTGGTGGAACTATTGTTGGTGACCATGATGTAATTTATGCAGGAACTGATGAAGTGATTGAAATCAAGCATCGTGCTTATTCCAAAGCAGTTTTTGCAAAAGGTTCGATTGATGCTGCAAAATATCTTGCAGGAAAATCTGCAGGTCTTTACAATATGTCTGACGTAATCGGTTAATTTTGAATAAAAATTTTGGAATTGCACAAACTATAATCGAACCAAGAAAAATTGGAGGATGATTATATGAAAGCAATGAAAAATATTTTACTGGTTATGATGCTGACTGTGGCATCCGTTGGTCTGGTTGCTTGCGGTATGGACAAGGGAGCTGATGAAGATTCCCTGGCGACTGAAGAAGTGACGACACTGGAAGAGACAACAAGAGAAGAAACTACCATGGAAGAAGTGACGACAGAACGTGAGGCGGATGAAGAAACAAAGAAAGATCGTAAGGATGACGGTGTTGTGGGTGATATCATTGATGACGCCGAAACAAAAGTGGATGAAGTGGAATCTGATTTAGAAGATTAATCTACATTGGAAAGAACATTGGATGAACCAGTGTTCTTTTTTTTGTGTTTGTACGATAGAGTAGTGGTTTCGATGATTGCGGAGAAACTTTAGAAGCTTCTATGCATATAATAATGTGAGTGAATTTTAAGGCGGAAGAAATGGCATATAAAATCGTAGTGGATGCAGGGCATGGAGGTAGTGATCCGGGTGCAGTGTATAATGGACGACAGGAAAAGGATGACACACTGGCACTGGCAATGCGGGTGGGAAACTATTTGTCCAATGCAGGATTTTCTGTGGACTATACCAGAACAACAGATGTTTATGATACTCCGTTTGAGAAAGCAACGAAGGCAAATCAGGTGGGCGCAAACTTGTTTGTTTCCATTCACAGAAACTCCTCGCCTACTGCAAATACTTATGATGGGGTTCAGACTCTGGTTTACAATGACAGCGGAATGAAGGCACAATTGGCAAGAAACATCAATGATAATCTGGAAGCTTTGGGCTTTAGAAATCTCGGAGTGGTGGAGCGTCCGAATCTGGTGGTGCTTCGTCGAACAAAGATGCCGGCGGTTTTAGTGGAAGTCGGTTTTATTAATTCGGATCAGGACAATGAACGATTCGATGGAAGCATTGATGAAATTGCGGAGGGAATTGCAGACGCCATCATTGATACATTGGGAAGCCAGGGCATTTATGGCAATGGAGGGACGAATTATGCGGTGCAGATTGGGGCGTTTCGAAACCGAAATCTGGCAATTCAGCTGACTTATGAATTAAGAAATCAAGGATTTCAGGCAAACATCGTTATGGAGGACGGACTCTATAAAGTACGAATCGGTGATTTCGCCAGTCTGGATGCTGCAGTGGAACTGGAACAGACGCTTCGGATGATGGGATATAATACGTTTATCGTATCGTAGCAGGGCATGTACCTATAGATTTGCAAAACTGTGAATCTATAGGTATCTCACTGTAAGAACCAATTTGACCAGAAAAATTGACAATGCTATAATGAAGAAAGTTTAGGAAAGGAAAGCGGACAGGCTACTGTCGGCAGAAAAAGAATGAGTTACGGATTTATTAAGGTTGCGGCAGCAACTCCAAAGATAAAGATTGGCGACTGCGGCTATAATGCACAGCAGATTTGCGAAATAATTGATGAAGTTTATGCGAAAAAGGTTCAGTTGGTGGTATTCCCGGAACTGTGTATTACAGGATATACCTGTAGCGATTTGTTCTGGCAGACTACCATGCTTGAGAATGCCAGAAAGCAGCTTCAGGTGATTGCAGAATACTGCGAAGGAAAGGAAATTACGGTGGTTGTGGGACTGCCGATGGTATATAAGAATAAACTATATAATGTCGGTGCCGTTTTGTATGACGGTGAGGTTCGTGGCGTGGTGCCAAAGAGTTACCTGCCGAACTATTCCGAGTTTTACGAGCAGAGACATTTTGTTTCCGGAAAAGATGTGGATGGAGAAATCTGTGTTGGCGTGGATGAGGATGGCGACGAAATCTGTTGTAGTTTTTCTCCGAGAACAAAGTTTGTCTTTGAAAAAATTCCGGGAATGGAACTGGCGTTGGAAATCTGTGAAGACCTGTGGGTTCCACATCCGCCTAGTACGGAACATGCTCTTCACGGAGCAACAGTGATTGCTAACCTTTCTGCCAGCGATGAAGTGACAGGAAAGGATAGTTACCGAAAGACACTGGTATCCGGTCAGTCTGCCAGAACCGTTTCAGCGTATATTTATGCAGATGCCGGAGAAGGAGAATCTACGACGGATCTGGTGTTTGCCGGACACAATATCATTGCAGAAAACGGAAACATTTTAGCAGAAGCAGAACGGTTTCAGAATGAAACAGTGATTGCTGATATTGACTTGGATCGTCTGCTGGCTGAGCGTAGACGCATGACCACCTTTGAAGTGGAAACAGAAGATGAGTATGTGGAAGAATTCATTGAGATGGAATTGCTGGATGGAGCAGTGGAACGCTTCATCGACCCGGCACCGTTCGTTCCTTCCAATGAATCAGAGCGTAAGAAACGTTGCGAAGAAATTTTAAATATTCAGTCTTATGGATTAAAGAAGCGATTAGAACATACGAATTGCAAGTGTGCGGTCGTAGGAATTTCCGGAGGATTGGACTCCACCTTGGCATTGCTGGTAACAGTACGTGCTTTTGATTTGCTGGGACTGGACCGAAAGGGAATTGTGGCGGTCACCATGCCGGGATACGGAACCACAGACCGTACTTACACCAATGCTGTGACCTTAATTGATATTTTGGGATGTACGTTTCAGGAAGTGAATATTTCTGAAGCGACCACCCTTCATTTAAATCAGATTGGTCACGATATGGAACAAAAGGATGTGACCTACGAGAATGCACAGGCGAGACAGAGAACATACCTGTTAATGGATTTTGCCAATGAATACAATGGAATGGTTATTGGAACCGGAGACTTGTCCGAACTGGCTTTGGGGTGGGCGACTTACAATGGGGATCACATGTCCATGTATGGTGTAAATAGTGGTGTGCCTAAAACATTGGTGAGACACTTGGTTCGCTATTGTGCAGATACCTGTGGAGAAGAAAAATTGGAAAAGATTTTGCTGGATGTTTTAGACACACCGGTAAGTCCGGAATTATTGCCGCCAAAGGATGGCGTTATTTCACAGAAAACGGAAGACTTGGTAGGCCCATATGAACTTCACGATTTCTTCCTATACTATGTACTTCGTTTTGGCTATGCACCAAAGAAAATTTTGTTCCTGGCAAAGCATGCCTTCGAAAACCAATACGATGAAGAAACCATTCTGAAATGGCTTCAGACATTCTATCGAAGATTCTTTGCACAGCAGTTTAAGCGTAGTTGTCTTCCGGACGGACCAAAGGTTGGTTCTGTTGCCGTATCTCCAAGAGGAGACTTGAGAATGCCTTCTGACGCCTGCGTTAAGGAATGGTTGGAAGAATTGTATTAAGAGTTTTCCGGTTTTGCAGAATTGATGAGATTACAGATTTCATCGTACAACAAGGTATACGTATACTGGTAGTCTTCTGAAAATTGAATGTTGTCAAGCGACTGAGTGGTCACAATCTGATTGGCAATGTCCTCAAAAGAAGGCTGTACCAAAGGATACATGGTGGCGATGGCATCACTGACATTCTCCATCTTAATGGAATTGATATGATCGGAATCCAATGTGACTGTAATGTCCATGGGATTTCCGTTTAACGTAATTGAAGAGGTGTAAACACCGGCCTGATAAGTGGCGTCGGTGGATTGCTCCTCTTTTTTATTGCCGGAATTCTGATGGAACATCAAAATCAGGGAGACTAAGAATAGAATTCCTAAAATAATGAATACGATTGTATATAAAAGTTCTTTAAAATGAATGACCATGAATTTTGGATTTCCTGACATATGCACTCCTTCACATAAGAAATATTGTTATATTCTAATCTATTATGTCTTACCGGAAAGTATGCCATAAAAATCCGGGAGGATTGCTTCATTGCGGGATGGATGAAAATTGTTTATACTACATATATGTGTCATTTTTGGGACTTCAAAAATGATAAGATGGACGTGAAAAGACGAAGCGAGGTAAATGAGATGGCATTACAGTTTATTATCGGAAAAGCGGGAGCGGGAAAATCCTACCGGTTGCATCAGATGATGATTGAATCGGCAAAACAGGATGAAAATAAAAATTTTATTGCTGTAGTTCCGGAACAGTATTCTTTGGAAACGCAGAAGGAAATCCTGGAACAGCATGAAAAGCACGGCAGCTTCCAGATTGAGGTGACCAGTTTTTATCGATTGGCCTATGCTGTTTTTGAAGAGCAGGGATACAGCGGTTTCCAGGTTATGGATGATTTGGGAAAAACGCTGGTAATGCGGAAGGTTCTGTTAGCCTGTGGGGATGATTTGGTTATCTACAGAAAAAAGGCGGATAATCCGGGATTTGCGGAAAAGATGAAGAGTGTGTTGTCGGAATTAAAGCAGTACGGAATTTCCGGGGAAATCTTAGAACAGATGATGGAAGAGGTGGACAATCCGGCACTGACTCATAAGTTAAAAGACATTCAGGTGATATACGATGCCTTTGAATCGTATATTCAGGAAAAAATGATTACCACAGAGGATGTGCTGAGTCAGCTTTGTAAATACATTGCAACGTCGGAACTGATTAAAAAATCATCCTTTTATTTTGATGGATTCACAGGCTTTACACCGGTGCAGTATCAGGTCTTGGAACTGCTATTAAAATATGCGAAGGATGTGGTTGTGGCAGTGACTTTGCCGGAACGGGAAGAAAGCTACTGGAATTACGAAAAGACGGAAGTCTTCGCACTGAGTAAAGAAACATTGGTGCGCCTGTCAGAACTGGCAGAACGAAACGGTGTGAATACGAAAGAAATGATTGTAGTAGGAAAGGAAGAAGTGCCGTATCGAATTCGAAAAAACGAAGAACTGTGTTTTGTGGAAAAGCATCTTTTCCAGAAAGTACCGGCAGAGCCAATGAAAATGACGAAGGACAGCATTTTGTTTTGCGAAATGAAGGATCCTTATGGAGAAGTGGTTTATGTGGCATCGAAAATCTCTGAACTGGTATCGAAACGGGGATATCGCTACAATGATTTTGCCATCATTACCGGTGCCATGGAAAATTATTATCGGTATGTAGATGAAATTTTTGAAAAATATGACATTCCGGTCTTTATAGACCATAAAAGAAGTATTGCCAATAATCCTTTCGTGGATGGGATTCTTGCAGCAATCGAAATCGTGGAGCAGGACTTTTCCTTTGATTCCGTACTTAGGTTTTTACGTCTGGGAGTCTGTGACATAGAACGAACCAATGTGGACTTATTGGAGAACTATGTGCTTCGTTCAGGAAAGCGTGGATATAAAAGTTATTCCCAAAATTGGACGAAACTATACCGGAACATGGATGAAGTACATCTGACTCTGGTGAATGAGGCAAGAGAAACACTGAAAGAATTGATGGAACCCTTCAGAAAAGCTTTGAAGAAGAAAAATGCCACGGTGGAGGATTATACGAGAGCCGTCTATGATTTTGTTGTCGCAACACAGATGCAGCGGAAAATGGATGATTATACTGTGACCTTTCAACAGCAGGGAAATCTCAGTAAGGAAAAGGAATATCAGCAGACTTATGAGGAAATTATTGGTATGTTTGACCAACTGGTACAGTTACTAGGCAGTGCCACGATTTCCGTGAAAGAATATCAAAAGATTTTAGAAACCGGATTTGAGACCATTAAGGTGGGAATTATTCCACCGGGAATGGATACGGTTATGGTGGGGGACATTCAAAGAACCCGTTTAAAAGATACGAAAAAGGTTTTGTTTGTCCTTGGAACCAATGACGGAATTATTCCAAAAGCAGCGCCTGCCGGCAGTGTCATTACGGACCGGGAACGAGAACTTTTGGGAGAAAGAAATTATGCCTTGGCACCGACAGCGAGAGAAAGTCTTTTCCAGCAACGCTTATATCTGTATTCCCTGTTTGCAAAACCGACAGAGCAGATTTATTTGTGCTATCATAAGACTTCTTTTGATCGCAGATCGGTACGACCATCTTATTTAATATCCGAAGTGTCCAGATTGTTTGAAAAGGTTCCGGTAATCAGGGATGAACAAAAACAGATTACTGCCAAAAGTATTTCGAATCCGGGGATTGCCTTGGAGTACATTGCAGAAAACATCAGAGATTTTGGGAATAAAAAGATGGATCAGGAGTTTCTTCCGCTTTGTGTTTATATGAATGGTGAAGCGAAAACCAAGGAGTTCATGGATAAGATTTGTCAGGGTGCCTTCTATCAGATGAAGGAACCAAAGATTACCGAGGAAATTGCAAAACGAATGTACGAGCATAAGGAGAATATCGGAATCACTCAGATTGAACGGTTTGTTGGATGTGGATATCAGTTTTTCTTAAATGACGGATTGAAATTAAGAGAGCGTGATGTATTCCGATTGGCTGCTTTTGACATCGGAAATCTTTACCATGGAGCGATTGATGCGTTCTTTAAGGAAGTAGAGCGACAGAAACTGGATTGGCGAACCATTGAGAAAGAGCAGGGACGAACACTGATTGGGCAATGTGTGGAACAGGTGGTAAACGATTATGAGAATGATATGCTAGACACCTCTTCCCGCAGTGATTTCATAAAGAAGCAGGTAAAGACTACCGCAGAGTGTACGGTGGATACCCTGATTCGTCATATTAAGTCTGGAAAATTCCAACCGGCAGAATATGAACTCCGTGTGGCCCATGGAAGAATTGACCGTGTGGACGTCATGGAAAAAGAAGATAAATTATACGTTAAGGTCATTGATTATAAATCAGGAAGCACGAAGTTTGATATTCAGAATACCTTCCTGGGACTACAGCTTCAGTTAATGATTTATTTAAAGGATGCAGTTCGCTATGAACAGACGAAGCATCCGGATAAATCTGTAGTGCCGGCCGGTGGACTGTATTTTCATATTGACCATCCTTATGTGGATAAGCCAATTTCTGAGAAGACAATTACAGATGAGAGTATTAGAAGGGAAGTACTGGAAGCTTCCGTAGAGGAACTGAAATATGAAACCTTCCGAATGACAGGTCTGGTAAACAGTCATCCGGATGTGATTTCTTCCATGGATCATGATTTGGCTGGGATGACCAAAGGAAAATCGAAAATCTTACCGGTGGAAATGAAGGGAGAAGCGTTAAGTGATAAATCCCATGCATTGGATACGGAACATCTGGAAGGATTGATGGAGTATGTCTCTGGTTTAGCAGAGGATATGCAGGAACAGATTTTTAAGGGAGACATTTCCTTAAATCCAATCGAGGAAGCGTGTACGTATTGTAAATTCGGAGGAATTTGTGGATTTGACAGAAAACTGGGAAGTCGTTTCCGGGAAAAGGAAAAATGGGATTGGAAAAAGGTAAAAGAGTATTTAGAGAAGAAGGATGAGGAGAACGGCGATGAAGTGGACAGATAAACAAAGGGACGTCATTGATGCAAGAGACAGAAATATTCTGGTATCCGCTGCAGCCGGTTCAGGAAAAACAGCGGTTTTAGTCGAGCGAATTATTGAAATGATTACCGATCCGGAGAAACCGGTGAATATTGATGAATTGTTGGTTGTAACCTTTACGCGAGCAGCTGCTTCGGAAATGAAGGAGCGTGTGCGAAAGGTTTTAGAAGAGCGGGCTGCCAAAAATCCGGAAGATGAAAATTTAAAAAAACAGCTTTCTTATATCCATAATGCACAGATTACAACCATCGACAGTTTCTGTACCAGAGTGGTCAAGGAGCATTTCGAACAGATTGAAATGGATCCCAATTACCGCATTGGGGATGAAGTGGAACTGGAAATGATGAAGGCAGATATCATCGAGGAATTATTGGAAGAATATTATGAGGAGGCAAATCCGGATTTTATGAATCTGGCTGAACAGTATACTTCTTCGAAGATGAATGATGGAATCGGTGAATTGATTAACCGGTTATATTGTGCTGCAACGGGACAGTACAACCCGGAGGAATGGCTGGAAAACTGTAGTAAGATTTATGATGTTTCCACAGTGGAGGAATTGGAGCAGACCGAATTGTACCGGAGCCTGATGGAATACTATCAGGAAATAATGAAAGAATTCCTGGAACAATTGGCAGAGGCAAGGAAGCAGTTGGTTTACTACGGAGATGATAAGTCTGCGCAAACCATTGATTGGATTTATGGCATTGTTCAACTGGCATCTCATCAGGAAAGTTACGAGGAAATTCGAAATGCCTTGACCAATATAGAGAAAACCGTTACCCTTCGTATTTCAAAAAAGGTCAATCCGGATGTGAAATCCCAGATTGCAGAACTGAAAACAAGAGTGGTAAAGGTTTGTAAGGAAGAAATGTTACAGGGATTCTTCCGTCAGGATATTGATGAGGTATTACAGGATATTAAAAACAGCCGGGCTTCTGTAAAGATGATTCAGCAATTGACGATGGAATTCATGAAGCGCTTCCGGGAGAAAAAACTGGAGAAAGGTGTCATTGACTTTACGGATCAGGCACATCTGGCACTGCGCATTTTAAATGACAGAGATGAAGAAGGAAATCTTCATCCATCATCCGTGGCGCAGAACATGGCAAAGCAGTTTCATGAAATCATGATTGACGAGTATCAGGACAGCAATTACATTCAGGAAGCAATTCTTTCTGCGGTTTCCAAGGGACAGGGAATCAACAATATGTTCATGGTGGGAGATGTGAAGCAAAGTATTTATAAATTCCGTCAGGCAGAACCGAAATTATTCCTGAATAAATTTGATACTTTTGAAACAGACTCGCAGGCACCAAACCGAAAAATTATTTTAGATAAGAACTTCCGAAGCAGACGGGAGATTATTGATAGTGTTAACTTCGTCTTTGACTATATCATGCAGAAAGATTTTGGTGGAATTGATTATCGAACAGAGAACCGCTTGACTCTGGGAGCAGAGTACGAAGAAGTTCCGGAAGGACAGGAACAACGAACAGAGTTTATTCTGTTAGAAACCAAAAGCAGGGAAAACGAGGCTGCTTATGTTGCCAGAAAAATAGCACAAATAACCAATCCGGAAACGGGAATGAAAATCACGAAAAAAGACGGGAACTTGAGACCGGTGGAATATCGGGATATCGCAATTCTTTTACGCACCAGCAAGGGCGTCAGTGAAACCTACCAGGAGCAGTTAGAGGAATATGGAATTCCGTCCTATGCAGAAAATAAGACCGGTTTTTATGAAACCTTGGAAGTGCGTACCATTACGGATTTCTTATCGGTAATCAATAATCCATATCAGGACATTCCCCTGGTATCCATTATGGCAAGTCCGATGTTTGGATTTACAGATGAAGATTTGGCAAAGATTAAAATTGAAAGTCATCGCTCCTGTTTTTATGAATCGGTGGAATACTATTTTCTCGATGGAAGCGATGAGGCTTTAAAGAAAAAGGTCGAGACGTTTCTGACCATGTTGAAGCGGTTTCGTGACATGGTTCCTTACACCACAGTGTACGAACTGATTCAGGTAATCTTACGGAAAACCGGATATGACTTATATCTTCAGGCAATGCCAAACGGAAAAAGACGACAGATGAATTTAGAGGCTTTAAAAGAAAAGGCGGTATCTTATGATGCTACCAGTTATAAGGGGTTATTCCATTTTACCCGATACATTGAACGCATTAAGGAATTGTCCGGAGAAGAAGGAGAAAGCTCCACCGTGGGAGAACAGGAAAATCTTGTCCGTATCATGACAATCCATAAAAGTAAAGGCTTACAGTTCCCAGTGGTATTCCTGTGTGAAACCGCAGGAGGACAGGGACAGAAAAATGGTAAGATTGTTGTGGATGATGACGGAAACATTGGGGTAAATTGCATTGATCCGGAATTACGAACAAAAAATGAAACGTTGTTCAAGAAGTGTATCGACAGGAAAAACAACGCAGAAGATTTGGCAGAAAAAATGAGAATTCTCTATGTGGCAATGACCCGAGCAGAAGAGAAACTGTTTATTACGGGACGGGTTTCCAATATGTCTAAAAAAATTGCTGCTTATGCCAGTCAGCGTTGTAATCTTTCCCAGGTGATTTCCGTGTCTCATCTTTCCTCACAGAAATCCTTCCAGGAGTGGATTGGAAATGCAGTGGGAAGAAACATTGCCTTCGAGGAGCTGGCGCCGGAGAAGGGCGATGTGGAAGTCAATGAAAGTTACTATGAGGACAGTTGTTTTAAGGTGGTGGCTGTAGAAGAAGAGGATATTTTGGCCGGTACGGCTGAAGAATACCTGGAACAAGATGCTTCCAGAGAAGCATTTCGAAGTGCATTGTCCGATGTTGCCGACGGAATGGATCCGGAACCAATTGAGACCATGGTGGAATATGAATATCCTTTTAAGGATTATATTTCCATGTATTCGAAAGCCAGTGTAACAGAAATCAAAAAGCAGAGTATGGCTTATGAAGAGGAGCAGGATGGGTTTGCCATATTTGGAGAAAAGCCGAAGAGAGAACTAGAAGAAATCATTCCGGAATTTATGAAGGAGTCGGTGGAAGAACAGCGACTTACCGGAGCAAAACGTGGAACGGCATACCACAGAGTCTTTGAATTACTGGACATGACATTGGAGGAATATACTCCAAAAGTAATTGAGCATCTGATTCAGGAATATGTGGAACAGGGAATGCTTACCAAGGAAGAGGCGGATTGCATCAATCCGTCAGATATTGTATCCTTTACGGAGACGGAATTATTCCGAAGAATGCAAGCAGCATTCCAACGTGGCGAGTTGTATCGGGAACGAAAATTTTTAATGGGCGTTCCGGCATCTTCTCTGGCAGGGAAAGAGCATCTTCAGAAAACGGATGATATGGTAGTCATTCAGGGGATTATTGATGTGTGCTTCCTGGAAGATGGAAAATTCGTGCTGGCAGATTATAAGACGGATCAGGTGGATACCTTGCAGAAACTGGTGGAGAAATATCAGATTCAGTTAAAGAGTTACCGTCAGGCGTTGGAGCAGATAGCCGGCATTGATGTTTCGGAAATGATTATTTATTCCGTTACGTTAGGTGATGAAATTACGATTGCAGAATAAATGAGGTGTGAAATGATTATTCCAAAGAATATTCAGCCCGGAGATGTTTTGGCAGTGACCGGAACATCCAATGGGATTACGGATGAATTGAAAAAAATAAGAATTGAAAATGGAGTGAAACAGCTGACAAAAGAAGGCTATTCGGTTCAGGTGAGTGACAATGTCTACACTGCTGACTGGCGTGGATGTTGCACCACCGGAGAGGAACGTGCCAAGGCATTCAATGCATTGGTAAAGGATCCGAAGGTGTCTGCCATTTTTTCTCCGGCAGGAGGAGACTACCTGATGGAAATGCTTTCCGATGTAGATTTTGAATCCATCAAGAAAAATCCGAAATGGTTTCAGGGCTATTCCGATAACACCGGACTGGTGTATTCCATTGTAACCACTTGCGATGTGGCTGCGATTTACGGCAGTAACTTCAGTGACTTTGGTATGGAAACCTGGGGACAGTCGGTTAAGGATAATTTGGAAATTCTTGATGGAACTGTTAGGGAACTTCATTCCTATGATTTCTTTGAAGGAGAACGCCATGAATATGAAACCGGCCTTGAGGGATACTATCAGGATGAGGCAGTCTGTTGGAAGAACGGCAGAGGCGAGGAATCCATTGAAATGTCCGGTCGGTTGATTGGAGGATGCCTGGATGTAATCGTCTTTTTACTGGGCACGAAATACGATGGTGGAAAGCAGTTCGTAGAAAAATACGGTGACGATGGAATTATCTGGGTGCTGGAAAGTTTCAATATGGAAGATGTGGTTCTAATCACCCATCTTTGGCAAATGAAAGAACAGGGATATTTCAAAAATGTAAAGGGATTTGTTTTTGGACGTCCTTTGATGTATAATAGCTGGATAGACCAGGATTACCAGACGGCAATCATGTCCGTGTTAGGAGACTTGGATGTACCGGTAATTTTTGATGCCGATGTGGGACATAAAGGTCCGCAGTTCCCGATGGTCATGGGAGCAAAGGCGACAGTTACCAGTAAAGATGGAAAGGGAGCAGTAAAATATGCTTGAATTAAAGAATGTGAAATTCAGCGTTCGTGATGATAATGGACAGGAAAAACATATCATTAACGGAGTGAATTTAAAATTAGATGTAAATCAGTTTGTAGCAATTACAGGACCGAACGGCTCCGGAAAATCTACCTTGGCAAAATTGATTGTTGGAATCATTCAGCCCACAGAAGGTCAGATTTTGTTTAATGGAACAGATATTACCCATATGTCTATTTCGGAACGTGCAAAACTTGGAATCAGTTTTGCCTTCCAGCAGCCGGTTCGTTTCAAGGGAATTAAGGTTATTGACCTCCTTCGTATGGCGGCAGGAAAGCAGCTGACTATTACCGAAGCTTGTGAATTCCTTTCAGCTGTAGGTTTATGTGCCAAGGACTACATTAACCGTGAAGTGGATGGAAGTCTTTCCGGTGGTGAATTAAAACGAATTGAAATCGCAACCATTATTGCCAGAGGAACAGAACTTTCTGTATTTGATGAACCGGAAGCGGGAATTGACCTTTGGAGTTTTAACAGCCTTATTAAGGTTTTCGAAAGAATGCAGACGAACAATAAAAATTCTATTTTGATTATTTCTCATCAGGAAAGAATTTTGGATATAGCAGATGAAATCATTCTCTTATCTGATGGATTGGTAAAAGCCAGAGGCACTAAGGAAAAAATTATGCCTATGGTTTTAGGCCCGGGAAAAAATGGTGTCTGCGAAAAGTTGCAGTCATAGGAGAGAGAAGCTAGGAGGAAATCGATGGATCAGATACAAATGGAATTGTTTGAGCAGTTGACAGGGCTTCATGAAATCCCGGCAGGTGCGTACAACATTCGTGCAAACAGTCAGAAAGATAGTAGAAATACAACAGAAAATATTGATATCGTGACAAAAGATGATAAGGACGGAATTGATATTTATATCAAACCGGGAACAAAAAATGAAAGTGTTCATATTCCGGTTGTCATCAGCAAGACAGGTCTGGAAGAATGCGTTTATAACGACTTCCACATTGGAGAAGGTGCTGATGTGCTTATCGTAGCCGGTTGCGGTATTCACAACGGTGGGGACAAGCGTTCCAGACATGACGGAATTCACACCTTTTACATTGGTAAAAATGCCCGTGTAAAATATGTGGAAAAGCATTATGGTAAGGGGGAAGGCACCGGTGAAAATGTCATGAACCCTACAACCGTGGTGAACATCGAAGAAGGCGGTTATATGGAAATGGAAACTGTTCAGATTAAAGGAATTGATTCCACAGACCGTGTAACAACCGGAAAGCTTGCAAAGGATGCAAAGATTGTGATTACAGAGCGTTTAATGACTCATGGAAATCAGGTTGCAACAACCCGTTTTGATGTAGATATGGATGGGGACGGCTCCAGTGCTAATGTAATCTCCCGTTCCGTTGCAAAAGATAATTCTAAGCAGACATTTTATTCCGTCATTAATGGAAATGCTAAATGTAATGGTCACTCGGAATGTGACGCCATCATTATGGATAATGCAAAAATCAGTGCTATTCCGGAAATTACTGCCAATGATTTGGAGGCTTCTTTGATTCACGAAGCTGCTATCGGAAAAATTGCAGGGGAACAGCTGATTAAGTTGCAAACATTGGGATTGACTGAAGAAGAAGCAGAAGAACAGATTGTAAATGGATTTTTAAGATAAGAATCAATGCAGAGGTTTTAAAGAGCGTTTTGAAACCTCTGTTTTTTTGAAAGAAAGTTGAAAAAACTGACGTTTCAATAGTATATCTATGACGAGGAGGATTTTCGAATGAGATGCATGAGAATTACAAAAGGGCTGATTGTTTCACTGGTTATGGTATGTTGTTTCTTGGTGGCAACACAGGGCGTATCAGCGAAAACAAAAAATTCAAAGGACATACGGAATCTGCAGAAAATTATATCGGTGCAGAAAAAACGAGGGGCAAAAATCAGCCGCGACATTAATAATAGAAAGCAATATAAATGGAGCAAGAAAACCGGAAGATTGCAGGAAATTAACTGGAAAAAGATGAAACTGAAAGGAAAGATTAGTTTTAATTCATTGTCAGGATTGGAAGAAATTGATGTTTCCGATAACAAGATTACAAAAATTTCAGTGAACAAAGTAAAAAAACTGGTGGGGCTTAATTGTTCAAAGAATCGAATCAAGAAGATTAATATTAATTCCAATAAAGAGTTGGAATACTTTCATTGCTCTCACAACAAGATTTCTTCATTACATCTTGAAGATTTGGATATGCTGGAATTTTTCTCATGCGATAATAATGGAATGAAAAAATTGGAATTAAAAAAACTTGGATATATTCGAGTTGACTGTAGTCATAACAAATTGCAAAGTCTGGATTTTGAAAATGTTTGTCTTGGTTATTTGTGGTGCGACCATAATCAACTGAAACAATTACCAAAGGATGCGGAGTCTGTTGAAAAAATTTTGGACTGTTCCTTTAATAAGATTAAGACATTGAGAGTTTGCTCGGATTCTATTTGGATTCTGAGATGCGATCATAATCAATTGACTAGCTTAACCGTTGAAAATCCTAGTGAGGAATTTTCAGAATTATATTGTCAGAATAACAAATTGACTTCCATCGACTTAACAGGACAGAATAAGTTAGAGAAGCTTGTTTGTGATAAGTCGCTGATAGTGAAGGGACTTAAGAAAGGGGTCAATGTGAAAAGGAAATAGGCGGGATTTCTGTATGTGGATATTTTATTTGACGAGTGCATATACTGAGAAAAAACGAAAATGTCCATGAACGAAAAAATTGAAAATCAATTAAATCTTGCACTGGAATTACCGGAAGCAGAACGGGAAAAATCGGAAAGTTTGATGGAAGGAATCAATGGAACAAAATGGGAATTGATTGTCCGCTTTGAAAGTCTCGATGAAGCAAGAGAGATTCCGGGAATTCAAATTAAGGAATTGCAAAACGGATATGCCATTATTCGAGTTGCGGAAGAATGGATTGAAACGCTGGCCGGTCTTCCGGGAATAATTTACATCGAAAAACCAAAAGCGTTGGAGTTTTCGGTTGTTGCAGGAAAACGAACTTCCTGTATTGATGACGTACAGGTAGAAGGAACTTTGGGTCTGACTGGAGATGGTGTTCTGGTTGGAGTGATTGACAGCGGAATCGATTACACCCATCCGGCATTTCGCAATTCGGATGGAACGACACGAATTGTAAAACTTTGGGATCAGGTGACAGACAGAATATACGATAGGGAAGAAATTAACAAGGCTCTGGAAAGTTCAGAGCCTTTTCAAATTGTTCCAAGCAGGGATGTGACAGGACATGGAACACATGTGGCAGGGATTGCTGCAGGAAATTTCGCAGAAAATCCGGAAGATAATCTGGGGATTGCTACTAGAAGTTCCCTGTTAATTGTGAAGATGGCTACAGCTTCTGACAATTCGTTTCCTCGTACCAGCCGGTTGATGGAAGGGGTGGATTTTGTTGTTCAGGAGGCACGAAGGATGCAGATGCCACTTGCTTTGAATATCAGCTTTGGAAATTCTTATGGTTCTCACGATGGAAATTCCTTGTTGGATACTTACCTGGATTCGATTATCAATGACAATAGGATTTCCGTGCAAATTGGTACGGGAAATGAAGGAGACGGCATTGGCCATGCCGGTGGTGTCGTGGAGGAAGGAATCCCAACGGCAGTGGAATTTCAAGTGGCAGGCTTTCAAAGGGGATTTAATATTCAGTTGTGGAAAGATTTTAGTGATGTGTTCGTGGCTCAGGTCATTGCACCATCGGGGGAACGGACGGATTTTCTTCAGGAGGGGGAACGGGTTCGGAAATTTCAAATTGATCAAACAAATGTTGCGGTTTTGTACGGGATGCCGGTGCCTTATAGCAAATATCAGGAAATCTATATGGAATTTATCCCGGAGGGAATGTATGTGACACCGGGTATTTGGACAATTCAGATTTTTCCCGAAAGAATCCGGGTAGGTAATTACGATTTATGGCTTCCCGGAACAAGAGTGGTCAATGAAAATACCGGTTTTTTGATGCTGGAGCCTTTCACTTCATTGACGGTGCCATCTACTTCATTAAAAGCAATCTCTGTTGGTGCCTATGATAGTAGAACGGATACGGTGGCAACGTTTTCCGGGAGAGGCTTTTTAAGGGAGACTAATCTAGTGAAGCCGGACCTGGTAGCACCGGGAGTAGAGATTGTTTCAGCAGCAATCGGAGGCGGATTGATGAGGATGACCGGAACTTCTATGGCAACTCCTTTTGTTACGGGGAGCGCAGCTTTATTGATGGAGTGGGGGATTGTCCGGGGAAACGACCTGTTTATGTATGGAGAGAAAGTGAAGGCTTATTTGATTCGAGGGGCAAGGAGACTTCCGGGAACGACGATGGTTCCAAGCCCTGTGGCAGGCTGGGGGGCGTTGTGTCTGCGGAACAGTATCCCCGGCAACGGTTGACAAAAAAATCCCAGATGCTATCATTATGAAAAAAAGGAAAAAGAACAATGAAACATATCAATACAACGCTTTGTTATATTAAAAAAGACAATCAATATCTAATGCTTCACCGAACAAAAAAGGAGAACGACATCAATGAAGGAAAGTGGATTGGTGTCGGTGGCAAGTTTGAAGAAAATGAAACGCCGGAAGAATGTGTGCTTCGAGAAGTTCAGGAGGAAACAGGTCTGACGCTTACCAAATATCGTCTTCGAGGTGTCATAACATTCATTTCCAATGAATGGATTACGGAGTATATGTATCTTTTTGATGCTTCTGGATTTGAGGGCGAACTACAAGAGTGTGATGAAGGAGATTTGCATTGGATTCCACAGGAAGAACTTCTGAAATTAAATCTTTGGGAAGGGGACAAAATCTTTCTGAAGAAGTTATTGAAGGATGATCGATTTTTCACATTGAAAGTTCGCTATGAAGGGGAAGAACTGGTAGAAAGTGTGTTAAAAGAATATTAAGATTTACGCAGGGTTTTCAAGGGAGAAACGTTGAAAATGCCTGCGT
>CACXEU010000091.1 GCA_902766735.1 uncultured Lachnospiraceae bacterium | reverse complement strand
CGTGGTTTGGATGTAAAGCATCAAAAGAAGTTTCAGAAAAATGAGAGCAATATTAAATTGTTCGGGTTTCGTTCCGGACTATCTTACCGGATGCTTCCGGCAATTATGTATTATATGCTGGTAACCACAATTTATGTTGTGAGTATTGTAAATGAGATTAAATATTTTCAGTTTTCCGGTGCAGATGTTTTTCTGATGGTTTCAAAATATTTATTTATTGGAATTGCATTATATAGTCCGGCGATTTTCTTGTCTGATTTTAAATATGTCGATTCCTTGCCTTTTTTTAAACAAAAAAAAGTTTCATCCAGCTTGATTGGCTTGATACTTGTCACTGCATTTTGCTATTTTATGTGGAGTATTGATATCTATTGTATGTCGAAAACATATCAGCAATCTGTTAAGGCATATCAAACACAGGTACAGAAGGAAATGGAACAGATGACTTTAGAAAAAGAAACGGAACCGAAAACGAAATCAGAAGAAATGATTTCTAAAGAAGCACAGTAGATATCTTAAGTATATCAAATGGAGGTTTGTTTATGAAAAAGTTTTTGAGTCTTATTCTTGTAGGGAGTGTAATATTGACATGTGCGTCTTGTTCCGATAAGAAAGAAGAGACAACCACAACGCAGGAAAACAAGAAAGTAACTGAGACGACAGCAACGGTTGATGAAACACTTGCCCAGGAAGAAACAACCGAAAAACAGGGTAATGAAGTGGGAATTACCGGAGAAGTGGAAACTATCATTGGACCAGGTGGAACGGTTCTTAATGTGAAAAAAGTCAAAGCTTCTGATGGGAAAGAAATTTATGTGGAAGAAGTCACCAATGAGAAAGGAAAAGTTTCTTATAAACAGGTTGTGACAAAAAAAGACGGCACTGTTTCTTTTGTGGATGTAGAACCGAATGAGAAAGGTGAATTTACTACAAAGCCTGCCAATGGAAATCAGGATTCTGATGAAGACTGGGCCAAGGACAATACAGATGATTTCAATGATGAGTCCGGTTGGTCAGATATTTATTAAGTTGTTAATATAAAATACTAATATATATAGAAAAGGAAAAGAGGAAGAATTATGAATTTGGAAAAGAAATTAAAAGTTGGCGTTTTAGGTGCAACAGGTATGGTTGGACAGAGATTTGTAACATTATTGGCTGATCATCCATGGTTTGAGGTGGTTTGTGTGGCAGCTAGCCCACGTTCTGCTGGAAAGACTTATGAAGAAGCAGTAGGCGATCGTTGGAAAATGACAACTCCAATGCCGGAAAATGTAAAAAATCTTGTTGTATTAAACGTTAACGAAGTAGAAGAAGTCGCAGCTCAGGTTGACTTTGTATTTAGTGCAGTTGATATGACAAAGGAAGAAATTAAGAAAATCGAAGAAGATTATGCGAAAACAGAAACACCGGTTGTTTCTAACAACAGTGCTCACAGATGGACCCCGGATGTACCGATGGTTGTACCTGAAATTAATCCGGAACACTATGAAGTAATTAAATATCAGAAGGAAAGACTTGGAACAACAAGAGGATTTGTTGCAGTCAAGCCGAACTGTTCTATTCAGAGTTATGCACCTGTTCTTACTGCTTGGAAAGAGTTTGAACCAACAGAAGTTGTAGCAACTACATATCAGGCAATCTCCGGAGCAGGAAAGACTTTTGCTGATTGGCCGGAAATGGTTGGAAACATCATTCCGTTCATTGGTGGTGAAGAAGAAAAATCTGAACAGGAACCATTAAGACTTTGGGGTAAGGTAGAAGATGGTGTGATTAAGAAGGCGGAAGGACCTGTCATCACAACACAGTGTATCCGTGTTCCTGTATTAGACGGACATACAGCAGCTGTATTTGTTAAGTTTGCAAAGAAACCTACCAAAGAACAGTTAATTGAAGCTTTAGAAAAATTTAGTGGAGAACCACAGGCATTAGGACTTCCTAGTGCTCCAAAGCAGTTTATCCAGTACTTGGAAGAAGATAACAGACCTCAGGTTTCCATGGATGTTAACTTTGAAAGAGGAATGGGTGTATCCATCGGACGTCTTCGTGAAGATACAGTTTATGATTATAAGTTTGTTGGATTATCACACAATACTCTTCGTGGTGCTGCTGGTGGAGCGGTTCTTTCCGCAGAACTTCTTGTTGCAAAGGGATATATTGAAGCAAAATAATAATGATTCTAATAATCAATAAAAGGGGAGCCCCTCAGGTGTTTTGATCACCAGAGGGGGTTTTCTTTTGAAAGGAATTGTATTCAAAAACGAAATGTGTTAAAATTTTTAGAAATAAGCAAAAAAATAGGGGGTTTATTAATTATGCACAAAATTGCCAAAAAAATTGTAAGTTGTGTTATGGTTGCGGCATTATCTATTTCTCTTGTCCCAATTAGCGAAGGGGTGGGAATTGATTTAGGAAAAAAAGTTGAAGCTGCAACAAATCCATTATCCTATCCGGACAATTACGTTGTAGATCGTACAATTATTTCGGATATGAAATTATTGGCTGCCTTGTCTAATATCATTGGACAGGATTTTACATTTAAACAGTTAAAAGAATATGACGGGGATATTGATTTGTCGTCATATACTGATATTGAAAGTGTAAAAGGGTTAGGATATGCATATGCAGCACAATCCATTAATTTATCAAAATTAACAAAGCTTAAGAAGATTGAAAAAAATGAATTTCAGTCTTGTACTTTTTCCACCTTCAAATTACCGAGCAGTGTTACTGAAATCGGTGAAGGCGCCTTTCGTTATTGTGAAAATTTAACGACCATTAATCTCCCTTCCGGTTTGAAAACCATTGAAGGATTGGCGTTTGATGGTTGTAAAAAACTTGATAATATTACATTGCCAAGTGGAATTGAAAAAATTGGAAACTCGGCATTTTCTTCTTGTACATCTTTGCGTAGTATTGTTATTCCGGATGGAATCAATGCTTCCACTGAAAATGCAGGAACAGATGCTTCCAAAGGAATTGGTACAGATGTATTTTTTGAATGCGAAGCCTTAACAAGTGTTACCTTGGGGGCAGGAATGACTGCTATTCCTGTTGGATTTCTTCAGGATGCAAAGAATTTGAAGACGATTAATATTCCTGAAAAAATTATTTCCATTCGTGAAAATGCATTCCGCGGTAGTGGGTTGACCTCTTTAGATATTTCAAAAAATACCGGTTTGACCACGATCAGCAAGAGTGCATTCAGTGGATGTTCTGCTTTAAGAACAATTTCTTTGCCGATTTCACTTGAAAAAATAGAATCAAATGCTTTTGCAAATTGTGGCTCTATTGAAAGTTTGTTGTTCTTAAAAGATTTAATTAATTTAAAAACAATTGAGGATTCTGCTTTCCTGAATATTAAAATATCTACATTAATCCTTCCTGGAAATCTTCAGACTCTAGGGAAGGGAGCATTTTATGGTTCGTCAATTAAGACTGTAGAATTTAAAGATTATACGGAAAAAAGCGATCAGGATCGAACAAAGACAATTGGCATGGAATGCTTTAAGAATTGTAAAGGTTTAACAAAAGTTATTTTACCAACAGAGCGTGAAAATGATATTCATACTCGAATTGAAATTCTTGATTATGCATTTGAGAATTGCTTGGTTCTTAGTGAGATGAACTTCACAAAGAATTTAAAGAAAATTGGAAATTATGCTTTTAAGAATTGCGCAGATACATGGACTGACTGGAATCGATATGGTTCCTTAAATGTTGGTGGATGGTACGGAACAGAGTATTGGGTATTACCAGAGGATGTACATCAAACAGCCGGTGTGGGTTCGGCTCATCAAATCTGTTCTGATTCAATCCCGGAATATTACCAAATCGGAACGGCATATATTAGTTCGTCAAGATGGTTTCGAGGAAAGCCGACATTGGCACAGTATGCTAAACAGTATGGAAAGACACAAGAAGAATGTCAGGAAGAATACTCTAGATTGATTTCAATTATCGAATATAATCCGGGTGCTACCGAGGGAATTCGAATTCATCAACAGTTTTTTACAGGTATTCCGGAAATTGACTTATCAAGTACTACGGATTTACAAATTGGTAAAGGCGCATTTTTTGGATGCTTCAATCTTCAAAAAGTTACATTGCCGAATGACTTGACAGTGATTCCGAATGAATTATTTATGAATTGTTCTACTCCGAAGATTTCTAATAGAGGAAATGAATATAGGGCATTTAAGACATACGATCCTACTGTTCGTTGGTATCATGGACTTAAGACCGTGGTTATGAGTGATAATGTGACTCAGATTGGTGAAAAGGCATTTTTTAAGTGTGAAGCTTTAGAACTTCAGAATAAATTGCCGAAAAAAATTGTGACAATTGGAAATAGCGCGTTTGAATCATGCGAGGCAATTGGTAAAATTACAATGCCTTCTAGCATAGAAAACATTGGAAATGCGGCTTTTAAAGAAAGTTGTAGAATTATTAATAATCAGATTGTTCCAGGAACCGGTGTGACGGAAATGGATGTGAGAAATGCCATCCATATTAAGAAAATTGGTTCAGATGCATTTAATGCCTGTGGCTTTCAAACATTCCAAATGAATGATGAAGCCCCATTGAAAGTAATCGAAGGCGGAACATTTTACAAATGTGAGCTGTTGCAGAATATAAAACTTACAAAGAATGTGGAATATGTCAAAGGTAGGGCGATTTCTCTTTGTGCTTCTTTAAGTAAACTTGACATTTCTGATGCATGTACCTTAGATCAGGATATTTGTAGGGATATTGTTGGTGTTGGAGAAAGATTTCTTAATGTAGAGTATTACCAGAAGTTTAATTCGAGTCAAAATAGAACTGATTACTTTATCGCAACAAGTAGTTTCTCTCTTTCGGTTCGAGCGCTTTCTGTTGATCAGGCTGCAAGAGAAAATAATGAAAAGGTCCTACCGTTCTATACGGCCGCATATAATGATAAGAATCTTGTAAATACTTTTAAAATTGATTCGTATGACTATACTTTTGATGAAAACGGAGAACCGACTTTTACGATTCCTACGGCCCCATTAAAGCCAATGGTTAAAAAGGCAAAACATACATTTGTGGATCCGGCAACAAATGGTACTTATAATATAGATGTTTTGGGGATGGTTGTCATGGGACAAAAATCTTCGGAAGATAATCCTGTTGAACTTCAGTTTTATCAACAATTTCCGATAGATGATAATTATGTAGTTCCGGTGGTAAGCACAGTGAATTATTCTGTTGATGTAACTGCTAATCCATGTGCGAGCATTAATACAGAAGAAGAATATTTTATTTCGTATAATACGATGTTTGATACGAAAATCCAACCGGAATTTGTGCCAACATATTCAGATTCTGATATGACAGATATAGTTACTTGGACGCTGACAGCAGGAGAAGAGTATGTCACAATGAAGGTGTCTGATGACAGAAAGTCAGCAACATTTAAACCAACAAAGAATGACTATGGAACTGCTAGGGTTAAGATTGAGGCAGGGGCAGTTACAAAAGAATTTCCAATTCATATTGTTGCTCCGGCAAGAGAACTTAATTTAGAAACTGCAAATATTGATATGCTTATTGCAACAAATGGTTCGCTGAAGGCAACGACGAGATATGCGGATGAGTTTAACACAATCAAGGATACATATCCGGATAAGGTCGAATTTAAGAGCAGTGATCCTAATGTAGTTAAGATTACAAATCGTATAGAAAAGACTGGTGAAACAACTTGTGAGTTTACTGCAGTTGGTGTTGGTGAAGCAACAATTACAGTAAAAGCACTTGCAGCTAACATTATCAAAACATGTAAAGTAAGAGTTAGCTCTGCGAGTCTTAAATCAAATTTATTTGATAAGGATGTTTTGGTTGAAGAAAACTCTCGTATTGATGTAATCGGTGGTGGTACAAAGACATTAAAATATGCATTTAATGAAACTTTGAATACAGAAGAGTTGGCATATTATATTGAAGACGAAAGTATATTGGAAGTTGGTACTTCTTCACGTTACAAAGAGGTTACCTTAAGAGGAAAGAAGAAGGGTACAACAAAGATTGTACTGTATCCGAAACTTGGGTCAAAAGAAAAAAATGGTAGAAGTTATATCGTTAGAGTTGATGGCGATATCACTCAAATTGCATTATCCAGAGAAGCAATTGCACTAGGCGATTCACAAAATATCTTCATCATGATGAAGAATAATTTTAATCAGGAAATTAAGTCTGCCTCTGACGAAAAGTACAAATCTATTACAGATGCGCAGGTGGAATTTAGCTCCAGTGCACCGGATTGTGTATCAGTTGATAATTACGGAAAAGTTACTGCAAAAAAAATTCCTTCTGATTCTGACCGTGTAACGATTACATGTACTGTAACACGTGATGGAAAAGTTGTGAAAGCGGAAAGTGTCACGATTACTGTTGAAAAAGCAAGAGTTAAGGATATTTCATATTTAGGTTCTACTGTAATTGGAGTTGGAAAGACTGGTACAATTAAATTCTCTACTCTTCCAGCAGATGTGGTTTATCGTAGAATTGATCTTCAAGTTACGAATGGTGATATCTTAAAATATGACTGGAACCGTGATAAGTTAACGTTGAAAGTTACAGGAGAAAGAAAAGGTAGTGCAATCTTCACCTTAACGATTGAAAATAATAATGGAAGCAAAGTTAGAAAATCAGTCAAGGTTACAATTGGAACGATTAATCCTGTTTCCGTGAGTGTTGGAAAAGTTGTTCAGTCGAAACCTAAAGCTGGAAAGAAGAAAGTTACTGTTCGTTGGAAGAAACTTGCAGGAGCTGCAGGATATCAGGTACAGATGTCTAAGAAGGCGAAAAAAGGATTTAAGACAATTGCAACAATTAATTCCGGTTCAAAAGTTAAATATGTTAAGAAAAAATTAAAGAGAAAGAAAAAATATTTCTTCAGAGTCAGAGCATTCACATATAAGGGTACCATTAAGGTATATGGTAGATGGAGTGCGGTTAAGAAGGCTAAAGTGAAATAGTTATAATTTCTCTAATGAAAAATGAAATGATGATAGGCTCAGCGGTGCTGAGCCTATTGTTATGAAAAACAAAAAAAGATTGATTATTTTTTATCAAACTATAGACTAATTTGTAAATTTATGAGAGAATAAACAGAAGTGTGGGCTAATTGCCTCATTAATATATGAAACAATCTGTTTCTTATTATATTTCGAAAGGAGTATTCAGATGATTTACACAAAGGAAGTTGAAAACATGTGTCCTGTAGCAAAGGGCGCAAAACATGAACCAGCTCCAATCCCAGAAGAAGGAAAGTGGGTTCATTCTAAAAAAATCGAAGATATTTCAGGTTTTACACACGGTGTGGGCTGGTGTGCACCTCAGCAGGGAGCATGTAAGCTTAGCTTAAACGTAAAAGAAGGTATTATCGAAGAAGCATTAGTTGAAACAATTGGTTGTTCAGGTATGACTCATTCCGCAGCTATGGCTGCAGAAATTCTTCAGGGAAAGACAATTCTTGAAGCTTTAAATACTGACCTTGTTTGTGATGCTATCAATACAGCTATGAGAGAATTATTCTTACAGATCGTTTACGGACGTACACAGAGTGCATTCTCAGATGACGGTCTTGCAATTGGTGCAGGTCTTGAAGATTTAGGTAAGGGACTTCGTTCTCAGGTAGGTACTATGTACGCTACTAAAGAAAAAGGTGTTCGTTATCTTGAAATGGCAGAAGGATATGTAACAGGTATCGCTTTAGATGCAGATGATGAAGTAATTGGTTACCAGTTTGTTTCTCTTGGAAAGATGACAGACTTCATTAAAAATGGTGATGATCCAACTACAGCTTGGGAAAAGGCTAAAGGACAGTATGGTCGTGTAGCTGATGCTGTTAAGATTATCGACCCAAGAAAGGAATAAGGAGGTAACAAAAATGGCATTATTTGAATCTTATGAAAGAAGAATTGATCAGATTAACGCTGTATTAAACAGCTATGGTATTGCTTCTATTGAAGAAGCTGAAAAGATTACAAAGGACGCTGGTCTTGATGTTTATAACCTTGTAAAAGGAATCCAGCCAATTTGTTTTGAAAATGCATGTTGGGCTTATATCGTAGGTGCAGCAATTGCAATTAAGAAAGATTGTAGAAGAGCAGCTGATGCAGCTGCAGCAATCGGTGAAGGACTTCAGTCGTTCTGTATTCCAGGTTCTGTTGCTGACCATAGAAAAGTAGGTTTAGGACATGGTAACTTAGGAAAGATGCTTTTGGAAGAAGAAACAGAATGTTTCGCATTCCTTGCTGGACATGAATCTTTCGCAGCTGCAGAAGGTGCGATTGGTATCGCTGAAAAGGCTAATAAGGTTCGTAAGAAACCTTTAAGAGTTATCTTAAACGGTCTTGGAAAAGATGCAGCACAAATTATCTCAAGAATCAACGGTTTCACATTTGTTGAAACAAAGTATGATTATAAAGAAGCTAAGCTTAACATTGTATATGAAAAGGCTTATTCTGATGGACTTCGTGCATCTGTAAAATGTTACGGTGCTGATGATGTTCAGGAAGGTGTTGCAATTATGCAGCATGAAAACGTTGGCGTATCTATCACAGGTAACTCAACAAACCCTACAAGATTCCAGCATCCAGTTGCAGGAACATATAAGAAAGAATGTATCGAACAGGGTAAGAAGTACTTCTCAGTAGCATCAGGTGGTGGTACAGGACGTACACTTCATCCAGATAACATGGCTGCAGGTCCTGCTTCATACGGTATGACTGATACATTAGGACGTATGCATTCTGACGCTCAGTTTGCAGGTTCTTCTTCAGTACCAGCTCACGTAGAAATGATGGGATTAATTGGTGCAGGTAACAACCCAATGGTTGGTATGACTGTAGCAGTTGCTGTATCTATCGAAGAAGCAGCTACAGCTGGTAAGTTCTAAGAAATTTATTTTATACGTGAAACGTAATTTCAGAAATGAGCGAGAGGTGTCATTATGACACCTCTTTATATTTTTGTGGAACATTTTGGGGCAATGCTATGAAATGAAAAAAACTAACGCAAAAGTAAAAAATGTATTATAATAGTTAGCAGAGAATACTGTATTATATTGAGAGGACTTTAGAATGGACTTTAAAGAAAGAAATACTTATACAAAAGATGATTCGTTAAAAATAAAAGGAATTGCAGCATTGATGATTTTGATTTTTCATTTTTTTAGAAGTGCGAAAGCAATGAAAAAATTATCATTGGTAACAATTCCTTTTTCTGTAAATTCAATGGCTTATTTATCGGATTTGTGTAAAATGGGAATTTGTGTTTTTGCCTTTATCACCGGATATGGATTGTTGTTATCAATAAAAAATCGGCAGATGTCAAAAGAACAAACGTTAAAATGGTATATTTCCAGATTGTTGAAAACGATGTCTGGCTACTATTTCATTTTTATACTGATGGCAGTGGTGACACAAATTGTTTCGGGGGACGTGGAACGAATATTTTTTAAGAAGTCCATAGTCCATATTATTTATTGTTAAATTTTTTGGGCTTGAGTAATTTTTTCAAAACGCCATATTTGCGTATTTCTTGGTGGTATATGTCAGCGGCGATTTTATTTATCATTTTAATCCCGTTAATCTATCGGTGTAGTAAAAAGGTGGGCTATTTACCTATATTATTATTTTTGATTGCGCTCCCAAGATTACTGAATATTGGACATTTTAAGGGAGTAAATCCTTATCCTTTTATTATGTCCGTTTTGATGGGAATGATATTTGCCGACTATGATTTATTTGTGAAAATAGGAGAAAAGCTTCCTAAAAATATATGGACAAGATTGGCAGTGACTTGGTTGACACTAGGAGGGCTGTTCATAGGATGGTTGTTTATTTTTAGAAAATTAGATTTTAAGAGCAATTGGCAGATTTCGTATAGCATTTTTACAATTATCATGATTCTGTTTTTTAAATATTGTATTATTGCGATTAAAGGAATTGATTCGATTTTACGCTTGATAGGAATTCATTCCATGAATATTTATTTATTCCAAAATTTCCTGCGATATGGAATCTTTGAAAAGGACCTTTATTCTTTAAAAAATGTCTGGTTAATCCTAATGGTTGTATTGGTAATTTCATTAGCCTTTTCCATAGTGATTGAGCAAATAAAAAAATGGATTCGCTATGAAAAACTAATAGAAAGAATACAACTTTTTTTGTATAACTTAGTTGATGGTTTTTGTAATGAAGATGTATAGAATTTCATTGATGAAACGATAATGAAACTATAAAGAAATTGGGAGGTTATAATATGAAAGAAAACAGACCCTTTGTTGATTGGGAACTAATGAATCATTTTATGGTAGATGCTTTTTGTGGCTATGGTGTACCAAGAGAAGATGCGGAGATTTGTGCGGATGTATTATTGGAATCGGATCGAAGAGGTATTGAAAGTCATGGATGTAATCGATTTAAACCGATCTATATCGATAGAATTAAAAAGGGAACTTTACTTCCTGTGACTGAGATTGAAATTCTAAAGGAAACACCAACGACTGTTGTAATGGACGCTCATGACGGTATGGGAATGGTTGCCAGCCATAAAATGATGAAGATGCTGATTGAGAAGGCAAAAACCTACGGTATGGCCGGAGGGGCTATCAGAAATTCAACCCATTACGGAATCGCAGGTTATTGGTCTTCCATGGCAAGTAACGAAGGTTTGATTGGTATTACTGGAACGAATGCCAGACCGTCGATTGCACCGACTTTTGGTGTGGATAATATGATGGGAACGAATCCTTTAACATTTTCGCTTCCGACAGATGAAGAATTTCCGTTCTGTCTGGATTGTGCAACATCCATTGTACAGCGTGGAAAAATTGAGTATTACGCCAGGGAAGGAAAGGATACTCCAAAGGGAATGGTTATTGCCAGAGACGGGACTACTATGACGGATAGTAAAGATATATTAAAAGCGTTAGTAGATGAAACGGCTGCACTGGCACCTCTTGGAGGAATTGGAGAGGAACTGGCAGGTTATAAAGGGTATGGATATGCTGCTGTCGTAGAAATTTTATCTGCAGCACTATCCGGTGGTCAGTTTATGAAGGCGTTAACAGGGGTATCTGATGACGGAAAACCACAAATGTACCATTTGGGACACTTCTTCTTTGTGGTGGATCCGGAAGCATATATGGGTTTGGAGACATTTCGAAAGACTGCCGGAGATATTTGCCGTGCACTTAGAAACTCCACAAAAGCTCCGGGAGAAAGCAGGATTTACACAGCAGGGGAAAAAGAATATGATACCTGGCTGTTTAGAAAAGATAAGGGGGTTCCGGTAGGAGAAGCAGTGCAAAAAGATATTTTGGACGTTCGGGATGAATTAGGGCTTTCTTATCATTTTGATTTTGAAAAAGAATAGAGAGTTCGCTTTGCGAACTCTCCAATAAGGGATTGTTTGTATAATGAGCTTTGACGCTCCGATAAGGAGCGTTTTCTTTTGTATTTTATTTATTGATTGTTGTGTGAAACAGCTCATTGTAATCTGCATCACTAAAGGTTAATTCCATGGAAACCGTTTTGATGGAATTGCTGGAAATACCATCGGTTGTTACCGGAAAATAGAAAATGCAATTCGGATATATTTCCGAATAGGAAAAATTATTAAGGTCTGAACCATTGACAAAGACTCCTAAGATTTCTGTTGTAATTAAGGAATGGGAATTGTTTTCAATGATTACGAAACGTTCCGCATTCTTGTCTGCATTATCTTTAAAGTCGGTGGCTGAAATGACGATGTCCTTTTCGGTATAAAGCGTTTGGGCAGATTCTTCAGGAAGATAGGCGTAATTCAAGTCGCCAAAATCAAAGGTTTGGACGTCACCAGAGAATAGGATTTCATCCTGAATGTTTGTACAGATAAAATCTAGGGTGATGTTTTTTATGTCTTCTGATTTTTGGATACCGCAAAATGCGCTGTATTCTTCCAAAGAAATTGTGACATCTTTGGTTTCGCCGGCGTTTACACTTTCAAGAATCATAAGTTGTGTCATGACCTTATTGATGGCAATGCTGTGACAAGAAGCCGTGACGGACTGTTTTGTCTGATTTTCAATGGAAAATACAATGGAAGAATCTTTGATACTTTTTACGGAAAGCTTCAAATTATTTCCGGAAAAGAGTTCGAGTAAACATTGTTCTGGCGTTGTGGAAACAGGCTTTGCCTTGGTTTCGTTTGTTTGGATTACAGAGGATGTCTTAGATTCGTTTTTCGAATATGAATATATTCCGAAAATAAAAACGCAGCAAATGACTGCACAGATGAGCGTGATACATCCGATGATTGAAATTATAACTTTATTATTCATACAATTACTCCTTTTTATCTTTCTAGTGCCCGAAAAAGTATACTTGATTTTGACGTAAGAAACAAACAATATAGGTATTAAATTCGTTGATTTTAAAAATAAATTAGTTGAAAGAGGAATTATGAAACAAATAACATTAGGGATCTTAGCGCATGTAGACGGTGGGAAGACTACATTGTCCGAGTCGCTATTATATAATACAGGGAAAATAAAGGCGTTAGGAAGAGTTGACCATAAAAATACATATTTAGATAATTTTTCCATGGAGAGAGAACGTGGGATTACTATTTTTTCAAAGCAGGCTGTTTTTGAATATAAGGATACAAAGTTCACGTTACTGGATACGCCGGGACATGTGGATTTCTCGACAGAAATGGAACGAACTTTGCAGGTGCTAGATTATGCAATTTTGATTGTTAGTGGAAGTGAAGGGGTTCAGGGGCATACGGAAACACTTTGGAAACTTTTGAAGAAATATGAGATACCTACATTTATCTTTGTTAATAAAATGGATATGCCAAGAACCAATAAGGAATTTAGTAGCGAAAACATGCGTGTTTGTCTGGGAGACGGGATTGTGGACTTTAGTCTTGAAAAAACGGATTACGAGCAAATTGCCATGTGTGATGAGCAGGCGTTGGAATACTATATGGAACACGATACTCTGACAGAAGAAATTCTTTGTAGTTTGGTTCAAAACCGGCAATTGTTCCCATGTTACTATGGTTCGGCATTAAATAATAAAGGGGTCATGGAATTATTGGATGGCATTTGTCGATATAGTTATGAGCCGGTTTATTCAGATGATTTTGGAGCAAAGGTATATAAAATAACGAAAGATTCAGCAGGAAATCGATTGACCCACATGAAAATTACCGGCGGCAGTTTAAATGTTCGCGATGAAGTGAAAGGGATATCCAACGGTGAGGAATGGACACAAAAGGTAAATGATATCCGAATTTATTCCGGAGAAAAATATTCTTTGGTTCAAACTGTGAATGCTGGGGAAATCTGTGCAGTTGCAGGGTTAGAGGAAACCTATTCCGGGCAAGGATTGGGTTGCGAGTCGGAGACCGAAGAACCAGATTTAAAACCGGTTTTGTCCTATAGTGTTTTATTGCCCAAGGGTTGCAATGTCAATCAAGTGTTTCAGCAGTTAAAGGAATTAGAAGAAGAGGATCCGACTTTAAATTTACGATGGAATGAAGAAACTTCTGAAATTCATGTGCGTGTTATGGGAACGATTCAGATTGAGTTGTTAAAAGCCCAGATTCAGGAACGTTTTGGAATCGAGGTTTCTTTTGGAACAGGGAAGATTTTATATAAGGAAACAATTATGAATACCGTGGAAGGTGTAGGGCATTTTGAACCATTGCGCCATTATGCGGAAGTCCATTTATTATTAGAGCCAGCAGATCCGGGAAGTGGCATAACTTTTGAGTCAAAAGTCGATAGTAATAGTCTGTCTAGAAACTGGCAACGCTTAATTATGACCCATTTGGCAGAACGGGAGCATCGTGGTGTGTTAACCGGAGCACCGGTTACGGATATCCATTTTACATTAATTGCCGGAAAAGCGCATTTGAAACACACGGAAGGTGGCGATTTCCGACAGGCGACATACAGAGCTGTTCGTCAAGGACTAAAAAAGGCGGAAAGCGTTTTGTTGGAACCTTATTATGATTTTGTTCTGGATATTTCTTCGGAACAGGTAGGACGAGCCATGACAGATTTGGGAAATATGAACGGGCATATGAATCCACCACAAATTGTGGGAGAAAAAACCAGACTTACTGGATATGCTCCGGTTTCTGAAATTGGAGACTATCAGATTCAGGTTAATGAATATTCTCACGGGAAGGGGACATTGACCTTGAAATATAAAGGGTATGCACCATGCCATAATCAGGAACAGGTGATTGAGGAAAAAGGATACGACAGTGAAAAGGATATGAGAAATCCTACCGGTTCTGTTTTTTGTACACATGGTGCCGGATTTTATGTTCCTTGGGATGAAGTGGAACAGTATATGCATGTGAAGACGGATTTAAAATCTAATCAATCTTTTGATGTGGTACCGAAAATTTCAGAGGGAATCAGACCGAAAAAAGAAAAGGATACTTATGCTACGGATCAAGAACTTATGGCGATTTTCGAGAAGACATTCGGACCGGTAAAGCGAAAACAATATCAGGAAAAGCGAAGCAGAGTTTATGAAAAACAAAAGAAACCGGTTTATCGGAAAAAGGGACCTAATTTACCGTCTTGTCTTCTGGTAGACGGTTATAATATCATTTTTGCATGGGAGGAACTGAAGACGCTTGCAGCAAAAAATATTGATGCAGCCAGAGACAAATTATTGGATATGCTGTCGAACTATCAGGGATATACCGGAACAACAGTAATCGCAGTGTTTGATGCATATAATGTGAAGCGTCATAAAGAAACTATTTACCGTCACCAAAATGTATACGTTGTTTTCACAAAAGAAGCGGAAAGTGCAGATATCTACATTGCAAAAACAACGCATCAATTGGCAAGTAAATATAAAATCACTGTCGCAACATCGGATGCTTTGGAACAGTTGATTATTATGGGACATGGAGCTCTTCGAATGTCAGCAATGAACTTTTATGAAGAGTACCAAAGGGTGGAAAAAGAAATATCCGGATATCTGAATCAAAAGAATCAATTGGGAAATTATGTTGTTTCCGAGGATGAACTCTTAAACGGATAAATGATATTTTCTCATCCAATAACCAATCTGTAACAAATAGGCCAATAATTGCGGACCTGCCATTAGCTGGCCATACCATGGTTTACCATAATCTTTCGGGGCAGAAACAAACTGCTCCACCTTAGAAGAATCTAAAATCATTTGCAAGGATGCATTGGAATGTAATTCATCCAAAAGCATTTTGCCTAATAATAGCTCATATCCCGGATCATAAGTTTTGGGATATGGGCTTTTTTTACGATAGAGTATTTCCTTCGGAAGATATTTTTTTCCACATTCCACAATAAGACTTTTGGTCTGTCCCCGGTAGCATTTATATTCCCATGGGATATTGAATACATATTCAAGAATTCGATAATCAGCATAAGGGACCCGTGCCTCCAAACCGGAATACATGCTGCATCGGTCCATTCGATTCAGCAATGTCATCATAAACCACCGGATGTTTAACCAGGACATTTTTCTTCGTTTTGTTTCTGATGAAGACTCAGATTCTAAAATCGGACACAAATTCAGAGAATGATGATATTGCGTGGAAATGTATTCTTCCAAAGGAAGAGATTCAATGAAATCTTTTCGAAAGAGTGCGGTTCTGGCAGACAAATCAAAAGACCATGGAAATGTGGTTTTTTCCAACAAATCCTTTCTGTGAAACCATGGATAACCGCCAAAGATTTCATCGGCACATTCCCCGGTTAAGGTTACTTTGCATTCCTTGGATACAATGCTGCAAAAATATAGCATAGAAGCTTCCACGTCTGCCATACATGGCATATCTCTAGCATCCACTGCCTTGCATAGATAATCCAATTGCGTTTTGCTATCGCATTCTAAATAATGATGATTACTCTTTACGTAATCCTTCATCAAATCCACGAAAGGGCGGTCCATGGAACATTGATAGGAATTGGATTTGAAATTCTTTTGATTGTCTATGAAATCAAAAGAGAAGGTTGTAAGAGGTGTCTCGCCAAATTCCTTTGCAACGATAGCGGTCACCAGGCTTGAATCCAATCCACCGGAAAGAAAGGTACAAATTGGTATGTCAGATACCATCTGACGCTTGATACTGTCTTCAATGAGAAAACTGCAATGAGAAATGGTTTCGTCGTAACTTTCCGTATGTTGTAAACTCTTTAGACTCCAATAACAATGGTCTTCCATTCCCGCTGAGGAAATTAATAGATAATGGCCGGGGAGAACCTCGTTGATTCCCTGAAAAACTCCGTTGCCAGGAGTGTGTGCCGGACCAAGGCCAATGATTTCACACCAAGAGTCATGATTAATTTTGGGAGTGATGCCATAAGAAAAGATTCCTTTGATTTCTGAAGCAAAAACAAATTTTTCTTTCTGATTCCAGTAAAACAAAGGTTTCACACCAATATGATCCCGGCAGAGAATCAAGTGATTGTTCTCATAAATTGCAAATGCAAAGATTCCGTTAAATTCAGAGAAAATTTTTGCACCAAATACCAGATAGCAGTAGAGAATCACCTCGGTATCACTGTGTCCTTCGAAGCAAATGGAAAAAGGGAGCAGGCGATATTTTAATTCCTGTAAATTATAGATTTCCCCATTGTAAACAATCGTAGCTGTCCGGCCGTGAAAAGTTCGTGTCATAGGCTGTCTTCCGCCAGATAAATCCCGAATGGATAATCGCGTATGACAGAGTCCACAATTACTTGTGATAAAACTTCCACGGTCATCCGGCCCACGATGCTTCAGAGAAGTTCTCATATTTTCTAATTGTTGCGTGTCGTTGTTATTTGGAATTTTGTGAAAGTAACCGGCAATTCCGCACATAAAATCTCCTTTCAATCATTATGCTAATAGTGTATTCACTGATTGCCTTAATCATGAATCGGCTTATTCTTTTATATGAGGACTTTTAATAACCGGTTGGATTTGTTTTCCTTTCAAGGCCATGGCGATAGTATCTTCAATTAAGTCCATATGGGCAATCATGGAATTCGGTTTGCTGACATAATTGTCTTGCCCAAAGGGAACGAAATAGATGTTTTTGGTGTTTAATAAAATTCCGATATTCTTTAGGTTCATCCCCAAGGCATCATTGGTGCTTAAGAAAATAACCAGAGGCCGGTTGTTTCTTAGATGCGCTTTGGCAGCCATAAGAACCGGTGTGTCGGATATTCCGTTGGCTAATTTGGAAAGAGTATTTCCTGTGCAAGGAGCAATAATCAATAAATCCAATAGCCCTTTGGGACCAATGGGTTCCGCTTCGGGAATTGTGGTGATTGGATTTTTATGGGTGATTTCTTTGGCACGTTGCAGAAAAGTTGCGCTTTTTCCGAAACGACTGTCAGTGGTTGCGGCTTGATTGGAAAAAATCGCTGTGATATTTGCCTGTGTTTTTGTGAGGTTTTCCAAAGCCTTGAAAATATTGTCGTAAGTGCAGAATGATCCGGTAAGACCAATGCCGATATTTATGTTGGAAAAATCATACATGGTGTTTACATCCTTTCTAAATATGATATGACTTTTTTTGCAATGATTTCCCCTGCCGTTTTCGGGTGATACTTACCCGGAAGGCCGGGGCATGTATATAAAGAAAGGGCATTAGTTTCTGCAAGATCTCGGTTTAACCCATAGGGGAAAGAGGATATATCATATAGTACACAGCTTTTTTTGAAATGTTCGTATTGTTCCGGCAAAAGTATTTCCTGTGGAATCGTGTTAATCAGAAGGTCGGCCTCTGAGAGTTTTGCGGATAATTGTTTCGGGGATAGCGTTTGGAATCCGAATGAGGATGCACGGGAACGGTTTTCCTCATGATGGTCATAAATATAGACGATGCTTTGGAACCCCTTGAACAGTAGTGCAAGGTTCATTCCGCATCGACCAAATCCCAAAATAATTATATTAGCATTTCGTAAGGAGAAGGCAATTTCGGTAATAATTTTTCCCAGTAATGCTTCTGCAGTCAGATAAGCGTTTTGCCATACGATTTTCGAGTCTTTTAGTAAGTCAATGGCAATGATTCCTTTGTCAGTGAATTGCCTTGTGATTGATTCCGGAATTGCTCCGGCAAATAGCATTTGTCCGTTCTTTAATAATTGAATCATTGTTTCAACGGGAAAGGCGGATTGAAAGTCGCAGTTTACGTATTCGCCATATTTCAGGAATGGGGTAGAGGCTAAAACGATATCTGTATCCTGAAGCTTGAAATTTGAAACAAGTTCTACGTCGTATTTCATTTTACGTAAGTAAGTCCATGCATAGTATTGTCGTTGGTCGCCTGAAATGATTTTTATTTTTTTCATATTCACCTCCATAATTTAATATATGAACTGGAAGAATGATGGTTCGAAGAATAGGAAAAGCAAAAAATGTTAGCGGTAAAATTAAGGGTTTTAAAAATGTTTTTAAATGGTATAATGAAGAAAAATGTGTATCGGAGGTTACAATGAAAAAGAGGATTTTATGGATAATGTTTTTTGCCATGGTTGTGGCACTGGGAACGGGAAGTAACGTCTATGGAGAAGAAAGCGTCTATACATCATCGGATATTAACAGAGTTTATATCACTTCGGAGACACCACTGAAGAGTCTTGTGAAGGAATATGTTGTGGCGAAAGTAGAAGTGGTAAAAAAGGATGGAACCATTGAAATCGCTGATGATGCTGCGCAGGTAAAATTAAGAGGAAACTCCACATCTAAGGCGGAAAAGAAACCGTTTAATGTGAAGTTCAGTTCGAAACAGAGCGTGTTTGGAATGGATAAGGGAAAGAAGTGGAATCTGCTGGCTAATGCCTTTGATAAGACATTACTTCGTAATAAGCTTGGTCTTGACCTTGCAACAGCCACCGGTCTTTCTTATATTAGTCAGAGTACCTTTGCGGATGTGTATTATAATGGTGTTCTGATAGGAAATTATCTGGTTACGGAACCGGTGGAAGCAGGTACCACGAAAGTTGACATTGATGAATCAGAAACATCCAAGGATTTCATGATTGAGGTGGAGCGGGAACGCTATGAAAGTGATGTTACATATACAACCACTAAATCAGGAATTCGTTTTGCAATTAATGTTCCGGAAGAACCATCTGCTACTCAGGTGACAGGAATTGAATCTTTCCTTTCAAAGGCGGATGCAGCGATTCGAACAAAGAAAGCATCTGAATATTCGAAGTATATAGATATAGATTCCTTTGTGAATTATTATATTGTATCGGAATTATTTAAGGCAGTGGATTTTAACTACAGTTCTACACGGTTTTATGTGAAGAATGGGAAAATGTATGCCGGACCAATTTGGGATCTGGATTTGTCTTCCGGGAATGCTTCTAAAAGATTTTATAAGGCATATTATAATGGCGATATCAGTTACCAGGGACTATACTGTACAGAATTGAAATGGTATTCTTACCTGATTCGCAGTGATGAGTTTGTGAAAAAAGTGAATGACCGAATGAAAGTGTTATTCCCGATTATTGAGAATCTTTATCAGACCAATGTCAAGGGAAAGAATCGCATTGATACCTTATTAGCAGACTTTGGACAGGCATTTAACCGAAACTATCTCAGTATCGTTGAAGGAGGAGCGGGCTGGAGTCTTACCAAACGTTATTCTACTTGCGACAATGCGACCGGTCTCGAATATGATAGTCACCCGACAACATATCAGGCGAATGTAGAACTGTTACGAAACTGGTTAAAGAATCGTGCAAATTACCTTCAGAAAGAATGGAAGACAATTAAGAACAATAAAGTGGAAGATTTGGCTGTATCGAAAAAGTCAGCCACCAGCGTAAAACTGGAATGGTACAATGATGGCATTTCAGATGGAAATGAAATCTATATAAAGGTGGAAAATGGAACCTTTAAACGAATAAAAGTGATTACAGACGGAGATAAGCAAAGTTGTGTTATTAAAAAATTGTTACCGGGAATTAAATATACTTTCCGGGTTCGTTCCTACGTGAAAAATGGGAAGGAAACAGTTTACACCGATTTTGCAACAAAAGTAAAGAAGATTCCATTGAAATCACCGAAAACAAAAGTGAAAAAACTTGGAAACAATAAGCGAAAAGTGTCCTGGAAGAAAGTCTCCGGCGCACAGGGATATCAGATTCTTGGTGGTAAGTCAAAAAAGAAAATGAAGGTTCTGAAAACTTTCAAAGGAAATAAAAAAACATCTTACACGAAGACGGTAAAGGAAGGAGCCAAGTATACCTTTAAAGTTCGGGCTTTTGTAAAACTGAACGGAAAGAAATATTATAGTAAGTAAAAAGTGCTTGTATAATTTTATAAAAATCATATATAATAATCGTTGCTGTATAAAAAGATGAATGGAGAGAATAAATATGTCGAATACAAAAGAAACAGTTACAGATGTTGTTGGCAAATGTAAGAAGTTAAAGGTGGCATCCATTGTATTAAACGTAATCTTTCTTATAGCAACGATTATTTTTAATGGCTTTATGTACCGCTGGGTTTCTGCAAACGATTATCTGGCAGTACAATATTTAGGTTACAAGAAACTGATTTTTGCCGAATCAGTTCTATTATTGATTTTCTTTATTGCGGTGGCACTGAAAGGTGGAAAGAAACGATATCTTTTTTCCATTGTGATTTCCGTAATAATGATCATTGCTTTAATTGCTGGAAGTATTTTGGAGGCGATTTACCATAATAAGATTGTTAATGTTTTCAATAAGGCGGATAAAACATTAGATACGATTGTAGAACAATCAAAACTGAGTACTGACGAGTATGGTTTTTATGTATTAAAGGACGATACGGCAGAGAGTCTTGCAGATATTAAGGAATATGAAATTGGAATTAGCAAAACCTACCCGAAGGAGGATTTGCAGGTGATTGAGGATGCTTTTGAAAAAGAAGTATCTCAAAAGATGGAAGAACAGGATTTCACAGATCCAATGGAAATGGCTAAAAGTCTTTTGGAAAATGAAGATATAAAAGTTCTGATACTTAATAATGCAATGATTGAATTGATTGAAAATGCCGGAGATGATGATAATGACGATAAGAAAAACGGCGAGTATGCAGATTTTTCATCAAAAATCCGTTGTATTTATACCGTGTCTGTAAAAAATGCGGTAAAGACGAAGTCCAATGAGAAAAAAGTAACTTCAGAATGTTTCACAGTGTATGTCAGCGGTATTGACGTAGAAGGAGATATTACTACAAAGAGTCGAAGCGATGTAAATATCATTATGACCATTAACCCGGTAACGCATCAGGTTCTTTTGGTTTCCACGCCACGAGATTATTATGTTCCGTTGTCTATTTCCGGAGGTTCCTGTGATAAGTTAACTCATGCGGGTAATTATGGAATCGATGTATCCATTGATACGTTGGAACAGTTGTACGGAATTGAAATTGATTATTTTGTTCGAATGAACTTTACCGGATTTGTAAATATTATTGATGCATTAGGAGGCATTGATTTGGATTCAGACTATACGTTCTACACCCATGGATGTCAGTTCTATGAAGGGATGAATGAAGATGTTCCGGGAGACAAGGCAATCTGGTTTGCCAGAGAACGTCATTCCTTCGCAGACGGAGACAGACAAAGAGGAAAGAATCAGATGAAAGTGATTGAATCCGTAATTAAGAAGTGTATGTCACCTACGTTGTTGAAGCGTTATGATGATATTATGAATTCTGTTGCGGAAAGCTTCCAAACGAACATGGGAAAAGGGGACATTCGTGCACTGGTTAATTTCCAGGTTGATGAATCTCCAAAATGGAAGATTCAGACTTATAGTGTCAGTGGAACAGGAGGAAAAGCGACAACATATTCCGTCCCTAACGCATATGCCTATGTTATGTATCCGGATGAGGAATCTGTGAATACGGCAAAAGCATTTATGGATGATATGAATCACAATAAAAAAATTAAAGTTCCGAAAGACAACGATGAAGAGTCAGAAGAAACTTCGGAAGAATAATTGGAAAAAAGGCAGTTTTTAATAACTGTCTTTTTTTTGCCCGTTATATGGCTATTGTAACGTTTTAAAGAATAAAAACACTTTTTAGAAAAAAGTGCACCTCAAAAAAAATTGGCGCACTGAAAATGTGATATAGGTATGATAACATAATGCTAACTATGGGAGAAAAATGCAAAAAAATTGATTGGAGGAGATTTATGTTGAAAAAATTCTTTCGGGGAGCAGTGGCTATCACTATGTCTATTTCAATGTTATCAGTGATGACATTGACGAACTTTTCTTTAGGTTCTAAAAATGTTACAGACGTAATGGCGGCTGCTAACTCAACACAGACTATTGGTGGGGGAAGCATTGGAATCGGAACCGATAGTCAGTTGGCTTCGAAGCTTCCTACTTATTCAAATCAGGGAACTTATCGTTTTACCACAGATAATTACAACAATAGCCATCCGGCCATTGATACGACGGACTGGGCTACCAACTACTTGTGGTGTCTTTCAGGAAATCGCATTAACAATGAAATATCAGGTAGTGCTTATGCATTTCCACTTTGTTATTTAATGAAACAGGATGGTTTACGTGTGACTAAGGCATCTATGCTTAGTATAGGAACCAGACGTGAAGGGGATAAAGTATATCCGGCAAATATTTCTGCATATAACATTTTGGATAATGATACTTTGTGTGATTTCAAATTGTCTCCAAACTGGAACAGCACACAGTGTAATATTGATGATTCTACAGACTGGACTTATACATCGATTGTAAAAAATCCTAATAATTCCAGCCAGAGTATGAAGACTATCATGTCTCATGGAAGTCCGTTTACTTATTTTGAATTATCAAACAGCAATGTTTTCTATTTAGAAAAATTACGTGTTACTTTCCCAAGTGAAATTGTATATGAACAAAATTATAATGGTGTAAAGATAATTGTTTTCAGAGCAAATGATATTACCAGTGCTGTCAACGGTTATCCGGCATCAGCTTATCAGTATTACGCATTATATATGCCAGAGAATTCTTCCGTAGACCATTTGGGAACACAGGACACAACACATAATGATGGAATCGGTCGTTTAAAGATTACTTTACCATCAAACAAGACATATCTTTCATTTGCTTGGTTATGTGAAAGTCAGTCCGTGGACAATTCAAAGGGAATTGATGTAGCTAAGGCATACAGACCTTATGCATTTAACTTCATCACAGATACAAGAGCTGATTACTCTTACAATGAAAGCAACAGCACATTGACCACTACATATTCTTATACAGTATCTAAGAAAGCTGAAAGTACAGCGGATGGAACGGTAATGGGTATTTTACCTCATCAGTATAAGAACATGACTGGTTATACTTATATGAATCATACTGCACATACCTTAAGAGGTTATATGAAGTTCTTAACAGGAAGTTCATATCAGACAAAGATGCAGTATACGGGAATTTTGCCTTACATGCCAGCATTACCAAGTTCAGATAATGCCGGAAAGACTACATTACAGAATTATGTAAATCTTTTTGCTGATTCTGAATTGTTAACTCCTTCTGATGTAACAAAGGATACCTATTGGAGAGGTAAGGCATTAAACAAGAGTGCACAGGCAATCGCTGCGGCTGCAGCTGTAGGTGATACTACAAATGCCAACGAAATCTTAGAAGGATTAGAATATGAATTAAATAACTGGTTCACATATTCAGGAGCCGGTGATGACAAATACTTTACTTATTACGGAAACGGTGTGGGAAGTTTATTAGGATTCCCAGAATCATTTAATTCCGTGGATCAGTTAAATGATCATCATTTCCATTACGGATACTTTATTGAAAGTGCAGCCTGTGTAGGTATGTGGGATCCGGACTGGTTAAGTAAGTATGAGGGTGTGGTTAAGCAGTTGATTTATGATATTGCTTGCCCTTACAGAGATAACAGCGAATCTAAGTGTGGTCATGCTTATCCATACTTAAGATCCTTTGATCCATATGAAGGACATTCATGGGCATCAGGATACGAAGATGAAAGAACCGGTAATAACCAGGAATCTACATCAGAAGCATTAAATGCCTGGGCTGGTATTATTCTCTTCGGTGAAGTGACCGGAAACACAGAAATCAGAGATTTAGGAATTTATCTTTATACAACTGAAGTAGCAGCAACACAGGATTATTGGTTTGACATGGATGAAGATGTTTACCATTCAGAAGGAAGTAATTATAACGAAGTAATGGCTTCCATGGTATGGGGTGGTAAAGCCGATTATTCTACATGGTTTGGTGCTGATAAGACACAGGGAATTCAGATTTGCCCAATGCAGTCATGGTCTTTCTATTTCTTAAAGGATGCAAAGAATATTACCGGTGCAAATTATATCAGAAAATATTTTAATGCAGATCAAACTTCTGTTGCAGCCAATGGTGGTAGTACACAGGCTTGGAACGATATGTGGGCAGCGTATTATGCATTGGTTGACCCGTCATATGCAATGAATACATTGTGGACTAAGAATACGATTAATGATGGTGAGTCTCAGGCTCATACTTATCATTTTATTCAGGCTATGATTGATTATGGTACACCTGATGTTTCTTATAAGTGTTCCAGTGTATTAGGAAACGTATTTGTTAAGAATGGTACACCTACTTATGTAGTTGCAAACCCTTCTTCATCAAATAAAACAGTTACATTTACAGCAAAAAATGGTTCCACAAAGACTGTTACTGCAACAGCAAGAGCTACAACGGTAGTAACTGGAAATAATTCTGTAAATAACGCATCTGTAACACAGACAATTGATCGTAATTCACAGGGTGGTGTGATTACAGCAAAAACTTCTGTTCCTAAGCCATTTGGTTTAGTTGCAACAGCAATTTCAGATAACAAGATTAATGTAGTATGGGGAGCAGGAACTGTTAATAATTATAATGTATATATTGATGGTGCTCGTGTATTATCTGATAAACCTGCGGCATCATACAATATTGATAACATTTCATCCGGAACACATACAGTTATGGTTAAGGCTTACGATGGAACCAATGAGTCGTTAGGTGCTTATGTGACTGTTACTGTTGGCGGTGTTCAAATTGAAACAACTGCACAGCAACAGAATCCAATCACACAGACTCCTACAACTCAGACTCCGACAACACAGAAGCAGGTAGATGTAATTGATCCTTCGACAATTACAGATTGGAATGATGTAAGATTCAGTGATAAGATTGATTATTATTGTGAAGCAGGTGATAAAGTAAGCGTTACTCCTGAAATTCATGGCGATGTTGTTTATGCAGCTTATTCAATGGCTGCAGCGTTTAGCTCCGTGACATTCGATGGAAATACAATTACTCCAAGACAAGGCGCAGATGTGGAAGTTCCTGTAAGTAGTTTTACTCCAGGTTATCATACATTAACAGTTGTTGATTTCTATGGAAGTAATAGTTGTACTATATACTTTAAGGTTGCTGAAGAACAGGTTACTGAAGCACCAACAACAGCTCAGCCAACAACAGCTCAGCCAACAACACCAGAAGAAACCTCTGCACAGGGTGGTGAAGGTACACCGTTAGTTCCATTTGGATTAAGTGTATCTTGTGATGAAGACAATACGATTGCTGTTGTATGGGGACAGGATAACGAAAGAATTGAGTTAGGTCAGTTATACAACATTTATGTAGATGACGAATTAAAATTATCTAGTGTTCCATGTGGAAGATATGTTTTAAATAATATTACATCCGGAACAAGAACAGTTAAGGTTACTGCTGTATTAAACGGAAAAGAATCAGCACCTGCAACTGGAGTAGTTGAAGTGACAGGCTCCGGGGAAACTGTTACATCTGAGCCAACAACAGCTCAGCCAACAACGGCTACAGCAGATGATTTTATTTCATTAGGAAATGCAGACAAGAATCAGGTGGTAGGTGATTTCACTTTATATCAGGGTCCGTCATGGGCAGGTGGTTCCCTTCTTTCATACAAGGGTACTGGAACAAACCTGGATATGTCATTACGAGTTGATAATAGCGGAACAGGACTTTGGGGACTTCAGGTGAAGTATCCGTTAAGTGGAATCGAAAATAATGAGACATATAACTACACGATTAAATACACAGCTTCTAAGGCTGGAAATATGAACATCAAGATTGAAGGATTTGAAAATACAGATCCGAAACCGGTAGCAGCAATTGCTGGACAGAATACCTATTCAGGAACTGCTACAAAGAGTTTTGACGCGAATGCTGTAGTTGTGTTTGCATTATATGGATTTGAAGCTGGAACAATCATTAATATTGATGAAATTACATTTACAAAGGCATCTGAAAATCCAACAGAAGCTACAACAGAAGAACCAACACAGCCAAGCGGAGTTGTTGTTTCAGATAAAGCAGTTGTAGAAGGATATCAGATGAGCACAACCATTAAAGATAGCAAGAATCGCGTAGGTGGTGTTCGTGTCGTTGCATCTGTTGAACCAACAATCAATAATAAAACAGTTGTATCTTATGGATTGGTTTATTCTTTAGTTCAGTTTAACGGAACAAACTTTGATGTTACAGAAGATGATATGGTAGTAGGAAACGACAATGAATATGTTCGTGACTTTGCTTCAACCAGTGAAGGTCAGCTAAATGTGGCTTTGGGTAAATCCCAGACTGCGAACTATTTTGCAATGACTATGACATTTGGTGGTTCTTCTGCGAAGGTATTGTCTGCTACTTACAAGGTTCGTACATACGCTGAATTAGAAGATGGAACTTATGTGTATAGCGATATTGATACGTATTCTGTGAATAGTGTAGCTGATTACTTATATCAGAATAATAAGATGTCTACCGAAGAGGGACATAACTTCTTATATAACAATATTCTGAGAGTTGTTAATCCGGCTTACAAAGCAATTGAATTCACATGGGGTAATGCAGTCGCAAAACCAAATGAAATCTAAAAAATGACAAAATGTAATATTTGGGTCGAGGAGAAATCCTCGACCTTTTTTTATGCATAGAGGAAGAACATGAAAAAAGGGATTAATAAAGGAGGAGGGGGATTTTAAGTGTTACAAAAAACGACAAAAATTACAAAAACAATTATTAAATGTTACAAAAATGTAATATTTCATTGACAAAGCGTAACAAATGTTATATATTACCACTTGGATGCGATAATAAGTGTACAGAAAAGGAGTGTATATATGAATCATTTAAAATTCATTGCCGGTGGTATGTTATTAGCTACATCTATGATGACAATCGTCTCATTTCATTCTGTAACTCCGGAAGTTAAAGAAACTTCAATGGAAGAAGCAGAAACATTAAAAGTAGTAAAACTGGTCAATGAAGCAAATCTATTACAATCAGCGAATGACACGAATGAAAAATCCACTTTATTAGTTAACACAGAATCTGAAACTTCAACAGTAGAAGTATCAGAAGGAAAACTGGTCATTGAAGAAAAGACCATTGAGACAGAAGGAACAACAAAGAAAGAGAAGAACGTAAAGAAAAAAAAGAAGACTAAAAAAACCAAAGTGAAAAAAGCCAATAAAACAAAGAACGTAAAAAAGGCTAAGAAAAGCAATAAGGCATCTAAGAAAAAAGGTAAAAAAGAAGCATACACTTATGTAGGAGAATTTAAGATTACAGGATATTGCGGTTGTGCATCCTGTTGTGGAAAAACAAATTGTATTACAGCATCCGGTACCCGTGCTACGGCAGGAAGAACCATTGCTGCAGATACTTCACGTTTCTCCTTTGGAACAAAGTTAAAGATTGGCGATAATGTTTACACGGTTGAGGATCGCGGTGGTGCGATTCGCGGAAATCGAATTGACATATTCTTTTCTTCACATTCTGAGGCGTTACAATGGGGCGTTCGATATTGTGAAGTCTATGTTAAAAATTAAATAAAAAGTGTAAAAAAAAAAGCGTTCCGTAGGGAACGCTTTTTTTTACAAATCTTCTAATTCATCTTCCAAGATTTCGTCGATATTTACATCATCTTCTGTCTCAGTAGCTGTATCTTTTGCTTCGTCAACCTTCTCAGCAACTTCTGTAGTGGTTTCTTTTATGGATTCCTTAGCAGCTTCGGCTTTTTCTTCAGCGGTCTCCTTGATTTCTTCAGCTTTATCTTCAGCAGCATCGATTACTTCCTCAACAACATTTTCTACGTCATCAACAATGTCTTGTGCTTCATCTTCTGTAGAATCCGATTTTTTGATTTTATCGACTGTTTCAGAAACCTTTTCTTTTGCAACGTTTGCAGCGTCTGTCGCTTTATCTTTTGCAGTGTTAGCAAATTCAGTTGCTTTTTCTTTTGCTGTATTTGCAAATTCGTTTGCCTTTACCTTTGCATTTTCGATTTTTTCTTCGCCAATTTTTTCGACAGCAAAATCCTTTGCATTATTTGCTGCATCTTTAGCTTTTTCAGTAAATTCATTTACTTTTTCCTTAGCTAAGTCAACTTTTTCTTCTCCAAGCTTTTCAGTTACGGTTTCAACAGCCATATCCTTGGCATCTAGAATTTTATCAGCAACCATATCAGCAGATTTCTTAATCTTTCTAGTGTTAATCGTTATGCTGATTTTTTGTGCGTCATCATCGTTCTTTTGAATATCAATGATTTTGTCGTCGGATAAATCATCAAATTCCTCAAACGCACTTTCCGTAACTCGTTCATTCTGGCGTTTCTTTAAATAAGCCGCTCCACCTACAGCAGCACCTGCTACTGCAGCAAATTTGAATAAATTTTTAAACATTCCCATATTGATGTCCTCCATATATGTTTGATAAAACAATTATAATACTATTTTGTGCGAAAATAAAGCAATAATGTATAAAGATTTTGTGAATTAATCATTCAAATAAGAGGATGAGAAGGCTGATTCAGAAATCGTTTTATTTCGTTGAAAGAAATGATTGGATTTGGTGCGAAAATCTTGCATTTGCTTATTGAAAATGATACGATTATGCGGTATTTGAGAGTGGTTAGGAGCAGTAGATGAAACAAAAAATTATTTTTTTTGATATTGATGGAACGATTTATCATTATAAGCATGGGATGCCGAAAGATACTTACGAATCAATTTGTCTATTAAAGGAAAAGGGGCATATTCCGGTGATTTGTACCGGAAGAACGAAATGCATGATTTATCCGGGACATATGTCTCCGGGATTTGAATATATTATTGCTGGAGCGGGAACCCATATCGTGGCGCAAAACAGGGAAATTTATTTGTCAGAAATGAAGAAGGAACAGGTAGATGAATTACAGGAAATCTGTCGGGCGTCTGGAATGATTGAAATCGGTGAAGGAAAAGATTATCTTTACCTTGGAAAGGGCAGTGAACAACTGGAAGGAGAACTAAAGGTTATTCGTGACTCATACATCAAAGAAATCGGAGACAAAATAAAAGTATTTGACTCTGGAAAAAAGAGATTGTCGAAGATGAGTGCATTTCTGGTACCGGGATGTGATATGGAACGGGTAATGAATCAAACAAAGAATGCATATCATTTAGTGAACCATAAAGGATTATTAATGGAATTTATTCCAAAAGGAGAGGGAAAAGCACAGGGAATTGACCGGATGATTCGGGAACTTGGTATGTGTCAGGAAGATACAATATCCTTCGGAGACAGTTATAATGATTATGATATGTTAGAGTATACCAATATTTCTGTTGCTATGGGAAATGGAGATGAGGAAATCAAGCAGATGGCAGATTATGTGACTGCACCCTTTGATCAAGGTGGTGTTACAATGGCATTAAAAAAATTGAATCTTATATAATATAGGGATGATGGAGACGAAAAAATATCCTAAAATGAAAAAAGATGGTTGCATTTATTACGGAAAGTGATAAGATATGTATTAGTGGTTAGCACTCGAAACAAAAGAGTGCTGATAAAATGTTGAATGGAGGTTATATTATGAAGTTAGTACCATTAGCAGACAGAGTTATTTTAAAACAGGACTCAGCAGAAGAAAAAACAAAATCAGGAATTATCCTTACAAGTCAGTCACAGGAAAAACCTCAGCAGGCAGAAGTTGTTGCTGTAGGGCCGGGAACAGATGATGTTCAAATGACAGTGAAGGTTGGAGAGAAGGTTGTATATTCAAAATATGCAGGAAGCGAAGTGAAATTAGAAGACGAAGAATATATCATTGTAAAGCAGAATGATATTTTAGCTATCGTTGAAGAATAATAAGGAGGTATAACTATGGCTAAGGAAATTAAATTTGGAGCAGAAGCTAGAAAAGCATTAGAAGCCGGTGTGAACCAGCTTGCGGATACCGTTAAAGTGACTTTGGGACCGAAAGGTAGAAATGTTGTTTTAGATAAAAGTTTTGGTGCACCATTGATTACCAATGATGGTGTAACAATTGCAAAAGATATTGAATTAGAAGATTCTTTTGAAAATATGGGCGCTCAGTTGGTTAAGGAGGTTGCCACGAAGACTAATGATGTTGCAGGTGATGGAACAACCACAGCGACAGTTTTGGCACAGGCTATGATTAATGCAGGAATGAAGAACCTTGCAGCCGGAGCAAACCCAATCATCTTAAGAAAGGGAATGAAGAAAGCTACAGATCTTGCGGTAGAAACTATTGCTGAAATGAGCAGTGTTGTTACAGGAAAAGAACAGATTGCAAAGGTTGCTGCAATTTCTGCAGGAGATGAAGAAGTTGGAAACATGGTTGCAGATGCCATGGAAAAAGTTTCAAACGATGGCGTTATTACCATTGAAGAATCAAAGACAATGAAGACAGAACTGGATTTAGTAGAAGGAATGCAGTTTGACCGCGGATATATTTCAGCTTATATGGCAACAGATATGGAAAAAATGGAAGCAAATCTGGAAAATCCATATGTATTAATTACAGACAAGAAAATCAGTAATATCCAGGAAATCCTTCCTGTATTAGAACAGATTGTTCAGGCAGGAGCAAAACTTTTAATTATTGCGGAAGATGTTGAAGGAGAAGCTCTCACTACATTAATCGTAAACAAACTTCGTGGAACTTTCAATGTGGTTGCTGTGAAGGCACCAGGTTATGGTGACAGAAGAAAAGAAATGTTAAAAGATATTGCAATTTTAACAGGAGGACAGGTGATTTCAGAAGAATTAGGATTATCTCTTGCTGAAACAAAAATTGAAGATCTTGGTAGAGCGAAATCTGTTAAGGTTGCAAAAGAAAATACCATTATCGTGGATGGTGAAGGAAGCAGCGAGGCAATTGCTGCCAGAGTTTCTCAGATTAAATCTCAGATTGAAGAAACCACATCTGATTTTGATCGTGAAAAATTACAGGAAAGACTTGCAAAGCTGGCAGGTGGTGTTGCAGTGATTCGTGTTGGTGCTGCTACAGAACCGGAAATGCAGGAAAATAAACTTCGTATGGAAGATGCGTTAAATGCCACAAGAGCTGCAGTGGAAGAAGGTATCATCGCAGGTGGTGGATCTGCTTACATTCATGCATCCAAGAAAGTTGCTGAATTAGTGAATACATTAGAGGGAGATGAAAAGACCGGTGCCGGAATTGTATTAAAGGCATTAGAAGCTCCATTATTTACGATTGCAGGAAATGCAGGTTTGGAAGGATCTGTAATTATCAATAAAGTACGTGAATCTGAGGTGGGCACTGGATTTGATGCATTGCACAATGAATATGTGAAGATGGTTGATGCCGGAATCCTTGACCCGGTGAAGGTTACAAGAAGTGCATTACAGAATGCTACCAGTGTTGCAAGTACATTACTTACAACAGAATCTGTTGTGGCAAACATTAAGGAAGATATGCCTGCTATGCCAGCTGGAAATCCAGGTATGGGAATGGGTATGTAAAAAGAGATTTATTATATATTCACAAAAAAAGCGCCGAATTGGCGCTTTTTTTGTGAAAAACGTTTTTATTGTAGATTGTTAAAAAGAACTATGATAAAATCATAAACATGAGAATTATTTAGATAAGAAAGGAAAAGGAAAGATGAAATTATTAAAAAACAAGATTGTTGCTCTTTCATTAACAGCTGCGATGGTGTTTAGCGTATATACACCGAATCCGTTAAATACAACAGCTGCTGCAACAACCGTTCCAACAAATCTGAAATTTTTAGATGGACATGATGGTACTGCTACTATTTCATGGAACGTTGTCAATGGTGCGACTTCATATAAAATTTATGAGGCAGAAAGTCGTTTCGCTCCATATAAGGAAGTTGCTGATGTGATTGGCGGTAATTCATATAAAGACACCACATATACAGATGGTTACTACAAGGTCGCAGCGGTTGTAAACGGAGTTACAAAGGAACAGTCTGAACCGATTTCTTATGAAATCCAGACCTTTGGTACGGATACATATATCTTTGAAGACACGGATGCAACTAAATCAATCCAGAATGTGATTGATACGACCTATAAGCTTACCGGAAGTGGTGAGGGACAGTTCTGCAGTCAGAGAACAGCATTTATGTTTATGCCTAGTGATAAGACATATGATGTTACTGCAGATGTTGGATTTTATACTCAGGTTTCCGGTCTTGGTATGTCGCCGGATGATGTTCGTGTAAAACAGATTCAGTCTAAAGCTCGTTGGATGGTAGGAAAGAAATACGACGGTTCTGTAAATTACAGTGCGTTATGTAACTTCTGGCGTGAAGTTGAAAATATGTCCACACCTGCGAATGACACCGTTTGGGCTGTTTCACAGGCTACATCTATGAGAAGAATGAATTTAACCGGTTCTTCTAAGAAAGTCAATGAATATTCCTATAATCAAAGTTCGAAAAAATGGGAAAAGAGTGGTTCACATGTAGATCCTAATAATGGAGTGTTATATCTTCACGATGAAGGTGGATATGCCAGTGGTGGATTTTTAGCTGATACAAAAATTGCAACAAAGGTTGAAAGTGGTTCTCAGCAGCAATGGTTAAGTAGAAATATTGTGTCAGGTGCAAAAGCATATTCTGCAACCGATGATAATTATAGCCCGGCTGTATGGAACAACGTTTTAATCGGATGCCAGACATCGATTAAAGAATCTAATTGGCCAAATGGCTCCAGCACAGTTGTAGATAAAACACCTGTAATCGCTGAAAAGCCATTTATGGTTTATAATTCAGAACTAATGGAATATGGAATCGTTGTTCCAAAAGTAAAGAAAAATACTAAGGGTGTTTCTTGGGAAAATATGACAACTGAAGATTATACTTATATCAGCATTAAGGATTGTTATGTTGCAAAGCCAACAGATTCCGCAGCTAAAATCAATGAAGGAATGGGCGGAAAGAAAGCCTTGATTTTAACACCGGGTATTTATGAAGTGGATCAGCCAATTGAAGTGGAACAGCAGGATATGGTAGTTCTTGGACTTGGACTTGCAACCATTAAACCAACTAAGGGAAATCAGTGTATGAAGGTTGGAAATTCAGAAGGTGTTCATATTGCAGGCGTTTTGTTTGATGCAGGTCGCGTTCAGTCCGACGTTTTACTGACTGTTGGAGTAAAAGGAATGGATGCTGATCATTCAGCAAATCCTGTTGTATTGTCTGACTGTTTCTTCCGTGTAGGTGGTGCTGATACTGCAAATTGTAGAACAAAAACTTGCGTTATCATCAATACCAATGATGTAATTTGTGATAACTTCTGGGTTTGGAGAGCAGACCATGGTGCAGGTGTAGGCTGGGATAAAAATACTTGTGATAATGGTGTAATCTTTAACGGAAGAAATATTACTGCTTACGGTTTAATGGTTGAACATTTCCAAAAGGTTCAGACACAGTGGAATGCAGACGGTGGAAGATGCTTCATGTACCAGAGCGAACTTCCGTATGATATTAAGAGCCAGAGTGTATGGAATGAACCAGGTTCTTATGGATATACAGATTATAAAGTCGCAAATAATGTTAAGACTCATGAAGGTGTAGGAATTGGTATTTACTCTTGCTACCAGAAAGCACAGTGCTTCTTGAAATCAGCAGTTACTTGTCCAAATACTCCTGGTGTTAAATTTACAAATGTTTGTACTTATTCCTTAGTTGGAAATGGTGGAATTGATTATGTAATTAATAATGCTGGCTATTCTGTATTGAAGAGTAGTGAAATGAGTAAGGTAATGTCTTACTGCAATGGGGTGGCAAAAGCTGACCGCGAAGGAAGTAAAGCGAAGAAGCATTTATTCTCAAGCAATATTTCCATTACAGGAAAGAGTCGTTATGAAAGTACCTTTAAAAAGAGTTATACAGGAAAGAACATTTGTCCTACGGTTACTGTTTCTTATAGTGGAATCAAATTAAGACCGGGTGTGGATTATACTGTTTCTTATTCCAATAACAAAAAAATTGGAACCGGAAAAATAACAATTAAAGGTGCTGGGCAATTCGAATTCTTAAGTGGAGCCGAAATTTATAAATTTAAGATTGTTCCGGCAAAAGTTGCAATTGCTAAGAAGAAAACAAAAGTTACAAAGAAGGCAATTAAATTGTCTTGGGGCAAGGTTAAGGGAGCTAAGAAGTACGAAGTAAAATATTCTACAAAGAAGAGCTTCCCGAAGAAGAAAACAATCACAAAGATTGTAAAGAAAAATAAAATTACAATTAAGAGAAAAGAAAAAGGAAAATATTTTGTAAAGGTTCGTGCTTTCAAGAAAGTTGGTAAGAAGAACTTTTACGGAAGTTTCTGTAAAAAATTTATAGCTAAATAATATGTTTTGAAACCTGTCATTTTAAAATGACAGGTTTCTTGATTTTTACAGACGGTTGCTTGTGTGCTTCATTGAAAACTATTACAACATATGGTATTATGAAACGTGGAGAATTATTATGCAATTAAGTGATTTATCAGGGATTGGAGAAAAAACAGAAAAGGTTTTTAAGCGTGCAGGAATTGAACGGGTTGAAGATTTAGTAACGTATTATCCACGATATTATGATACTTTTGAAGAACCGGTATTGGTTCCGGATTTAGAATGTGATAAAACACAGGCCGTTTATGCAACGGTGGTGCGAGAACCGGTGATTCGTCGAGTGAAACGACTGGTGATTGTACAAGGATTTCTGCGGGATCAGCAGGGAAACGGTCTCCTTGCTACTTGGTTTAATGCTCCTTTTTTGAAAGGGAAACTTACAATCGGTAGCAGATTCGTTTTTCGGGGATTTGTGAAAGAAAAAAATGGAAGCTTTGTAATGGACCAACCTAAAATGTTTGGAATTCAGGAATATGAAAGGAAGATGGGAGAAATGCAACCCGTTTATCCATTGGTTTCCGGACTGACAAATAATATGGTTCAAAAAGCGGTAAAGCAGGCATTTTCTCTTGTTCCGGTGGAAGAAGTTCTTCCTTCGGAGTTGATTCAAAATAATCAGTTAATTGGAAGAAAAGAAGCACTGTACCAGATTCATTATCCGAAAAATAATAAGGAAATGATTGCTGCGAGAAACAGACTAGTCTTTGACGAGTTTTTCTTCTTCATTTATTCTCTGAAGCGATTAAAAGAAAATAATCAAAGATTGACGAATAAGAATCTTTTGGAAGAGCCGAAAGAGGTTCGGGAATTAATTGATTCCCTACCTTATGAACTGACGAGAGCGCAGCTACGAACCTGGAAAGAAATTAAAGATGACTTTCTTTCTCAGCGGGCAATGAACCGGTTGGTACAGGGAGATGTTGGTTCCGGAAAAACCATTATTGCAATGCTTGGGTTGATTACAGCAGCTCTGAATGGAAAACAAGGTGCTTTAATGGCACCTACGGAAGTTCTTGCCAGACAGCATTTTGAAAATCTTGTGGAACTCTTAGAAGAACATCGAATTCCGGTTACGCCGGTTATTTTGGTAGGGTCCATGACTGCAAAAGAAAAAAGAGAAGCATATGCAATGATTGAGTCTGGGAAGGCACAGATTATCATTGGTACCCATGCTCTGATTCAGGAAAAGGTAAAATATGAGAGTCTGGCCCTTGTGATTACAGATGAACAGCACAGGTTTGGTGTCAGACAGAGAGAAGCAATTTTTGAAAAAGGCGATGCACCACATGTTCTTGTTATGAGCGCTACGCCGATTCCAAGAACATTAGCAATCATTATGTATGGGGATTTGGATATTTCCATTATTGATGAACTTCCGGCAAATCGACAGCCTATTGCCAATTGTGTTGTAGGAAAAGATTACCGACCGAATGCATATGATTTTATGAAGAAGCAAATTGCCCAAGGAAGACAGGTTTATGTAATCTGCCCGACGGTGGAATATAGTGAAGCGGTTGAGGGAGAAAATGTTATTGAGTATGCAGATAAACTTACGAAATTGATGCCTCCATCCATTCAGGTCTCTTACCTGCACGGTAGAATGAAGGCAAATGAGAAAAATGAAATCATGGAACATTTTGCGAAAAACGAAATTCAGATTTTAGTTTCAACGACAGTGGTTGAAGTCGGAGTGAATGTTCCGAATGCAACAGTAATGATGGTAGAGAATGCAGAACGATTCGGTCTTGCTCAGCTACATCAGTTGCGTGGACGAGTTGGTCGAGGGGAGCATCAGTCTTATTGTATTTTTATGAATGGCAGTGGAAAGAAAGACGCCTCGGAACGATTGAATATTCTTTGCCAATCCAACGACGGCTTTTTTATTGCCAATGAAGATTTAAGGCTTCGGGGGCCAGGTGATTTCTTTGGTGTTCGCCAAAGCGGAGATTTTGAATTTCGACTAGGAGACATCATGAATGATTCTAATACGTTAAAAAAGGCTTCCGATGCGGTAAATGAAATATCAGCTGGTAAAATTGAACTTTCTGAGGATGCATTGAAAGCTTTAAATCAATATAATCAAAACCAAATTAACATATAAAGGAGAAAAAAGATGAACATAGTTGTACTTTGTGGAGGAATTAGTACGGAAAGAGAAATTTCCATTACTTCAGGATATCGTGTATGTGAGGGCTTGCGTTCTTATGGACACAATGCAGTAATGATGGATGTATATTTTGGAAATGAATCCCTGGATATTCTGGAGAATGCCAAGGAGGAATATGACTTAGAAAAAGAAAAAGCAATCATTGAAGGATATACAGAGATTCTGGAAGAAGAAATGAAGTCCAGATCCCTTTTCTTTGGTAAGAATGTTATAGCAATTTGTCAGAAGGCAGATATTGTATTTATGGCGTTACATGGAAAATGTGGAGAGGACGGATTGTGCCAGGCTGCATTTGATCTGAACGGCATCAAATATACCGGTTCCGGTCATTTGGCTAGTGCCATTGGAATGGATAAAGGCATTACAAAGCAGATGTTTAAGGCTTATGGGGTTCCTACTCCGGAAAGTATGTGGATTAAAAAAACAGATCAAATTAATTATGATGAATTAAATTTAAAATATCCCGTGGTTGTCAAAGCATGTAATGGTGGCTCCAGTGTGGGTGTAATCATTGCACAGAACAGAGAGGAATTTGATGAAGCGATTCAGAATTGTTTTGAATTAGACGATGAAGTACTGATTGAAAAGTATGTGAAGGGTAGAGAGTTTTCTGTTGGTGTGGTTTCAGGAAAAGCGTTACCAATCGTGGAGATTATTCCGAAAAACGGATGGTATGACTATAAAAATAAATATCAGGCAGGTGCAACAGAAGATATTTGTCCGGCACCATTATCCAAGGAATTGACAGAAAAGATGCAGAGAATTGCAGAAGATGCTTGTGACTCCATTGGTGTTGTGGCTTATGCAAGAGCTGATGTTTTAATGGATGACGAGGAAAATATGTATTGTCTGGAAGTAAATACTTTACCGGGAATGACTCCAACCAGCCTTGTGCCAATGGAAGCGAAAGCAATCGGATTTGATTTTCCGGAATTATGTAATATGCTGGTAGAACTTTCCTTGGAAAAATATCAGTAGAATGGAGAACGACATGAAAGATTTAACACTGGAACAAATAGAAAAATGTACCGGCGGAGTTTACGTTGGGGATGAAACATTAAAACAGAAAGAAATCACTGGTGTGGAGAAAGACAGCAGATTGATTGAAGAGGGATTTCTCTATCTTCCTTTTGTCGGAGCCAGAGTCGATGGACATGACTTTATTGATCAGGTCTTCGAAAAGGGAGCATTAGCCACTTTATCCGAGAAAGATTTGGATCATCCGAAAGGCCCATACATTAAGGTGGAGTCCGTAGCACAGGCGTTGAAAGATATTGCGGAATATTACCGAAGTACTTTGGATTGTAAAATTATTGGAGTTACCGGAAGCGTTGGAAAGACTAGTACCAAAGAAATTATTGCTTCTGTTTTAAGTGAAAAGTTTGATGTGTTAAAGACAGAAGGAAATTATAATAATGAAATTGGCATGCCGCTTACGATTCTTAAAATCAGGGAGCATCATCAGATTGCTGTCATTGAAATGGGAATCAGTGGATTTGAAGAAATGCATCGTTTAGCGAAGGTGGCGCGCCCGGATGTATGTGTTATTACAAACATTGGAACTTGTCATTTGGAAAATCTTGGTGACAGAGACGGTGTTTTTCGGGCTAAGACAGAAATGTTTGACTATGCGAAAAAAACATGCTTTGTTGTTTTGAATGGGGATGATGATAAGCTGATTCAGGTTCAGGATGTGCATGGGAATGCACCGGTATTCTTTGGCATTGAATCAAATCAGGCGGTGAAAGCTATAGATTATAAGGCCGATGGTATTATGGGAACCGATGTAACTATTCAATACTATGATGATGTATTTCAGACCAAAATTCCGATTCCGGGATTTCATATGATTTATAATGCCATGGCCGCATTGTGTATCGGGGTTCATTTTGGAATGAATTTTGAAGAAATTGATCAAGGAATTAGAAAACTTCAGGCCATATCAGGAAGAAATAATATTTTTAAAAACAAGGGAATGGTAGTAATTGACGACTGCTATAACGCGAACCCAATGTCTATGGAAGCATCTTTAAAGGTCCTTGCAAACGGTTCCGGAAGAACTGTTGCAATTTTAGGAGATATGTTTGAACTAGGGAAAGACGAAGAAGCCCTTCATTATCATGTGGGAAGAATCGCAGCTCGGGAACAGATTGATTTGGTTATATGTATTGGTAAATTGTCTGTTAAAATTGCTGAAGGTGCAAAGACCGGAGACGGAGAAGTCTTGTATTTTGAAACGAAGGATGCTTTTGAAAACGCCATGAATCAAATTCTGAAAGAGGGAGATACGGTTCTGGTTAAGGCGTCAAACGGAATGCAGTTTAAGACAATTGTTTCAAAACTGAAGGAGTAACGAGTGAAAACAAAAATCCTGCTGCTGGTAGTTGTTTGGGTGATTTTTTTGGCAAACAGTGTTTCTGTGAATGCAATGTCTGAAAAATATTATCAGCAATTAAATTCAGAACAAAAGAAAATATACAATGAAATGTTAAATCATTTCTATGGCGCAGACCAAACGGAATTTTATAGTGATATTAATCGGACTTATTCGGGGATTCCAATGGAAATTGCAATGGAACCATATAAAAAAAATGCGCTGATTGCTTATTCGGCACTGCTGAATGATTGCCCTGATTTTTATTGGATAACTCAAATTTCTTTATCCTTTACCGGAGGGAATTTGATGTCTGAGTCTGAATTGAAGTCTTCCACAATCTATAAGGTTTTGTATTATTTAAATGTGGATTTTACAGTGACAAAGCAGGAGTTATATGAAAAGAAATTATTAAAGGCGATTCATTCCATAAATAAGAAAACAAAAAAGAAAAAAACTGATTATCAACGAATTTTAGCCATTCATGATTACATTTGTAAAAATACAAAGTATGATATGAAACATGTGGCAAATACAGCTGTGAAATATCATTATTTACATACCGCCTATGGCGTTTTTGTAAAAAAGAAGGCAGTATGCGATGGCTATTCCATGGCTTTTAAGGAATTATGCGATTATTATAATATTCCTTGTATGATTGTCTATGGAAGAGTAAAGAATAAATATGGTGTCTATGAAAATCATGCATGGAATGTTGTGAAGTTGAAGAAAAAATGGTATGCTGTGGATTCCACATGGGATGATAGTGCTAAGTCAAAAAAATGGTTTTTATGTGGCAGAAAACAATTAAGGAAAACACATATGGAAATTACGGCGAATGCAGATGTTTTGCAAAAAGGTGTATTCTCGTATCCGAAAATCAATAAAAAATCTTACAAATAATAACAGTCCTTCATAAAGTTTCCAGTGTATTTCTAAAAGATATACACATAATACTAGTGTAACAACTTCAATTGAACAGTTGCAAAGTTTAAAAATGGATGAATTTATGGAGGATATTATTATGGATAACAATTCAAGAATTAATGTTCCTGAAGCAAAAAGTGCTTTAAACCGTTTTAAGATGGAATGTGCATCTGAAGTCGGAGTACAGTTAAAGGATGGTTACAATGGTCATTTAACATCTGCTGAAGCAGGTTCTGTTGGAGGACAGATGGTTAAAAAGATGATCGAAGCTCAGGAAAGACAGATGAGCGGAAGATAACATTAAGAATAACAAAAGGATTCACTGAAAAATGTGAATCCTTTTCTATTTCTTTGGTTTTACGGAGAGGTGATTGAATATATTTTGTACATACTTGGATATGTTTTCTTCGGATAATATGGAACATTCCAGAAAACCCAAGGAATCAGAAGGATTATCCCGGAAAATAGGGCTAAAAGAAGTAGTACCCCAGACCGGTAGAAAAGAACTGTTTTTCTTTTCATAACATGTGGCTTTCGTCGCTTGTTTTCGATAGTTGGAATCCACAAAGGATGCAATGCTTTTATGAATTGCACGATCTTCTAATGGCAGATAGTAGTAATTCTTATAATCTTCAAAAAAGTATTTCCGTTCTCCGATATAAACAGGTACGTTTAATTGAACCTTATGTTGCAATGCAAGTAGATATATTCCGTCAATTTGATAGGAAATTTTTGTGGGAATTTCAGAAACCGTCTTTAAGGTGATTCGTAACTCCGATTCAGAAGTAGAATCCTTGGAAAAATGTTCCAGAGAGAAATCTTCCACCTGAAACTTCCCGGCAAGTAAATCCGGAAGGGAGAGCAAGGACAATAGTTTTCCCATATTCCATACATCTTCCTTATTATGGAGTAACAAAGGTAGGAGTAACTTTCCGTCTTTGGTTCTTAAATACTCAAAATACACTTCTACTAATTCACCACCGGTAAAAGGATCTTTTCGTTTGATTCCTAACAGGGATTCAAAGGATTTTTGCCTTGTATTATCAAGTCCAAATAAATGTTTTAGCTTGGATACCGGTTTATAAATATCAATACTGTTCATAGAAGTAAAATCAAAATGCAATCGTATCTTTTCACCACGTGTTTTTACAAAAGGAATATCAAAGGTATTACCATTAAAATGAATGATTGTGCGGAAGGGCTGCATAAATTTATGGAAAGCCATAAGAACATTGGCTTCGTCATTTTTTGTTTCTGCAAGCCATTGCGTATACATTAAGGTATCACCAACGTAGTACATACATCCAATCAGATAAATAAAACATTTGTCTCTGGAAAAACCGGTGGTTTCAATATCAAAAAATAGCACTTCGTTTTTTGGTGCCAATGCTTCAATTGGATATGAAATTTTAAAATCGACTTTTTCTCTAAACACTAACATACCAATAGTTTAGCATATTTTCCTAAAAATATATTAAAAATGTTAAAAAAATAACAAAAAAACAGAAAAAGGAACCGATATTTGATTGAAGAAACATTCGAAGTGTATTAGAATATAAAATTGAATGCAAAAAAATAACTGTGAAAAACGAAAAAATTTATGTATAGAAAGAAAGGTATGAGAAGATGTCATTATTAACCTTTAAAGGTGGCGTCCATCCTTATGATGGAAAGGAACTGACCAAGGATATTCCGGTTAAGAAAATACTGCCACAGGAACAGGTAGTGATTCCGGTGGCTCAGCATATTGGTGCACCGGCAAAACCGGTTGTGGAAATCGGAGAACGAGTTTTAAAAGGACAGCTGATTGCGGAAAGTGGAGGATTTGTATCTGCGAATATTCATTCTTCTGTATCAGGCACTGTGAAAAAGATTGAACCAAGACTTGTAACCAATGGTTCTAAGGTCCTCTCTATAATTATTGAAAATGATGGAGCGTATGAGGAAGCGTCTTATGATGCTGTCCCAGCTCCATGGAGCAAGGAATATATTCGTGAAGCAGTCAAGGACTGTGGTGTTGTAGGTTTGGGCGGTGCCTGTTTCCCGACCCATGTGAAACTGACACCAAAGGATGACAGCACCATTGACTATGTTATTGTAAATGCTGCAGAATGTGAGCCGTATATCACAGCGGATTATCGTCGATTAAAGGAACAGCCTCAGGAAGTTATTGATGGGCTGAAAATCATCCTGAGTCTTTTTGAAAATGCGCAGGGTGTCATTGCTGTGGAAAACAATAAAGCCGATGTCATTGAAGCTTTAAAGGAAATGACAAAGGATGAAGAAAAGATTTCTGTTGCTGCATTAAAGACGAAATACCCACAGGGTTCAGAAAGACATATTATCTCTGCGGTAACAGGAAGAAAAATTAATTCCAAAATGCTTCCGGCAGATGCTGGATGTATTGTGGATAATGTAGATACTGTGTATAACGTGTATCAGGCGGTGAAATACCATAAACCATTAACGGAACGTATCATGACGGTTTCCGGGGATGGTGTGAACAATCCGGGAAACTTTTTGGTTTCCTTTGGAACATCTCATGAGCAGATTATGAAGGAAGCCGGTGGAATGGATGAACAGACAGAAAAAATATTATCCGGTGGTCCAATGATGGGGCAGGCTTTGTTTACCTTAGATGTTCCGATAATGAAAGGATCTTCTGCATTGCTTGCGTTTAAAAAGGATGATGTGGCACATGCCAAGCAGACAAATTGTCTGAACTGTGGAAAGTGCGCTCAAGTTTGTCCGGAAGGATTGATTTGTGCGAAACTGGCACAGGCTGCAGATGCAGATGATATGGAACTGTTTGTGAAATTGCATGGAATGGAATGTATCGAGTGTGGTACATGTAATTATAACTGTCCTGCAAATAGAAATATTACACAGTCTGTACGTACAATGAAGCGTAAGGTTCAGGCTGCACGTAGGAAAGGGTAAGGGTGAAATCAATTGTTTAATGTATCTTCAAGCCCCCATGTTAAGGCAAAACTGACAACACAGAGAATTATGATTGATGTTGTTCTTGCCATGATACCGGCAGCTGGTTTCGGTGTTTATAATGCGGCAAACTTATTTGGAACAAAATATGGAATTCGAGCATTGCTTTTAATTCTGGTTACGGTTACCAGTTGTATGCTCTCAGAATTCTTATTTAATCTGATTACAAAAAGAGAAAACACTTTATTTGATTTTAGTGCAGTAGTAACCGGAATGATTCTGGCCTTGAATCTTCCATGTACCTTCCCTTATTGGAAAGCGGTATTAGGTGGTGCTTTTGCAATCATCATTGTAAAACAGTTATTTGGCGGTTTAGGTCAGAATTTCATGAATCCTGCATTAGGTGCCAGATGTTTTCTGGCATTATCCTTTGCTGCTGACATGACAGCATTTTTCCCGAAAGATGTTCCGGGAGTGGATGCAGTTTCCAGTGCAACACCACTGACTGCGTTAAAGAATGCCGGAGAAACAGCTACATCTTTAATGGATCTATTCTTGGGAAAATACGCTGGTACCATTGGTGAAACCAGTGTTCTTGCATTACTGATTGGAGTATTATATTTGGTGGTTCGTAAGATTATTGATTTAAGAATCCCTCTTACATACATTGCAGTATTTGCTGTTTGTATCATGCTGTTTCACGGAAAATATGATGTGGATTTCTTGCTTCGCCAGGTTCTTGGGGGTGGTCTTGTATTTGGTGCCTTTTTTATGGCGACAGACTATACTACATCTCCAATTACCAAGAGAGGGCGTTATGTATTCGGAATATGCCTTGGTTTATTAACTGCAATTTTTAGAACCTTTGGAGCCAATGCAGAAGGCGTTTCCTTTGCAATCATCTTCTGTAACCTGCTCGTTCCATTGATTGAAAAATATACGATTCCACGAGCTTTTGGTATTGTGAAAGGAGAACAATAGAATGAAGAATATGATAAAAGATACGCTGATATTGTTTGCCATCACATTGATTGCCGGATTGGGTTTAGGCGTCGTCTATAATGTGACGAAAGACGCCAGAGCTTCCCAGGAAGAAAAGGTGAAGCTTGCTGCATATAAAGAAGTTATGCCGGACATGAAGGATTACAAGGATCTTTCCGACGTAAACTATAGTGATGTGGATCAAGAAATCTCTAAGAAGATTTCTAAAAATGAAAAAAATAACAAGATTTCTGCGATTAAACCGTTCAATGCAGAAATTAATGAAGCAGTTTCAGCAACGGATCAGAACGGGGAAGAAATTGGTTATATTGTAACTGTAACAGACAAGGAAGCTTATGGTGGAAGTCTCCAGATGACGGTTGGAATTTTAAAGGACGGTACAGTGAAAGGAATCTCATTCCTGTCGTTAAATGAAACTCCGGGTCTTGGAATGAAAGCGAAAGAAGATTCCTTTAAACAGCAGTTTAAGGATAAAAAAGTAGACTTCTTTGCCTACAATAAGGCAGGAGCAATGGCTGAAAATGAAATTGACGCCATTAGTTCCGCAACCATTACCACCAATGCAGTGACCCATGGAGTCAATGCTGCAATTGCCTGTGTAGATTATATTCAGGGAGGTGACCAGAATGAATAAATATGTAGAACGTTTATTTAACGGAATTATTAAAGAAAATCCTACATTCGTTCTGATTCTTGGAATGTGTCCGACCCTTGCGGTAACATCATCCCTAATGAATGGTGCAGGAATGGGACTGAGTACCTTGGCAGTTTTGGTTATGTCCAATATGGTAATTTCAATGCTTCGAAAGATTATTCCAAATGGTGTGCGTGTGCCGGCATTTATTGTTGTTGTGGCAAGTTTTGTTACCATTCTTCAGTTCTTATTACAGGCATATTTGCCATCCTTAAATGAATCCTTGGGAATCTATATTCCATTGATTGTAGTTAACTGTATTATTTTAGGTAGAGCAGAGAGCTATGCTTCAAAAAATCCTGTAATTTTATCGATTTTGGATGGTCTTGGAATGGGACTTGGATTTACCATTGCCTTATCCTTATTAGGAGCTTTCCGAGAAATTTTAGGTGCAGGAACGATTTTTGGACATAACATTCCGTCTTGGGATGGAATTGGAATTTTTGTTATGGCACCGGGAGCCTTTTTTGTATTGGCATTTTTGGTTGCTACACAGAATTATATTCGTATGAAACAGGGCAAAAAGCCTAGAAAACTTCAGTGTGAACAGGGCTGTGCCGGTTGTTCAGGATGTGGAAATGATTATACCGCTTGTGAAAAAGCAGAAAAGGAGGAGGCGTAAATGGTTCAGTTATTATTAATTGCTGTTGCGGCAGCGCTGGTAAACAATGTTGTTCTTAGCCAGTTCTTAGGTTTATGCCCATTCCTCGGTGTTTCCAAGAAAACAGATACAGCTGCCGGAATGGGAGCTGCAGTTATTTTTGTTATTCTGATTGCATCTGCGGTAACTTATGGTATTTATTATGGTGTCTTGGTTGCTTTAGGACTGGAATATCTTCAGACCATTGTATTTATTCTTGTCATTGCAGCTTTGGTTCAGTTAGTGGAAATGATTTTAAAGAAGTTTGTTAAGCCTTTATATCAGGCATTAGGTGTATACCTCCCATTGATTACCACAAACTGTGCAGTGTTAGGTGTTGCAATTTCAAATATTGATAATGGGTACAGTTTTTGGCAGAGTATGGCATGTTCTCTTGGAACATCCGGAGGTTTTCTGATTGCCATTGTAATTCTTGCGGGAATTCGTGAAAAATCAGAAATGAACAATATTCCAAAGCCATTTCAGGGTACCCCGATGGTATTGCTGGCTTCCGGATTAATGGCAATTGCCTTTACCGGATTTACAGGAGTTATTTAAGAAGATTAAGTGATTGATATAAATGGAGGAGTAAAATGGAAGTATTTTACGCTGTATTGATTGTAGGTGGCGTTGGCCTTTTGATTGGAATCGCACTGGGTATTGCCGGTAAATTCCTTGCTGTGGAAGTGGATGAAAAAGAGGTTGCAGTGCGAGAAGCGTTACCGGGAAACAACTGTGGTGGTTGTGGATATCCTGGTTGTGATGGCCTTGCTGCAGCAATTGCAAAAGGAGAAAGTGATCCGGCAGCATGTCCGGTAGGTGGTGCACCGGTTGCTAAGGTGATTGCTGAAATCATGGGAGTGGAAGCAGAGGTTGTTCCGAAAATGGCATATGTAGCCTGTGCGGGAGATTGTGAAGTTTCCAAGAATAAATATAATTACCACGGAAATATGTCCTGTCAGGACGCAGCAAATATTCCGGGTGGCGGAGCGAAAGCTTGCGACTATGGATGCTTAGGATTAGGCTCTTGTGTCAAGGTTTGTGAATTCGATGCGATTCATATTGAAAACGGAAAAGCCGTTGTTGACAGAGATAAATGTAAGGCTTGTGGAAAGTGTGTGGATGCCTGTCCAAAGGGACTCATTTCCATTATTCCGCAAGATACCAAGTATATGGTAAAATGTTCTTCTAAGAACAAAGGAAAAGACGTAATGCAGGCATGTAGCGTTGGTTGCATCGGGTGCGGTATGTGTGCAAAAATTTGTCCGGTTAACGCGGTTCAGTTCGATTACAACATTGCCTGGATTCAGCAGGACATCTGTGAATGGTGTGGAGCCTGCGCAGAAAAATGTCCAAAGAAAATCATTGAAAAACTGTAATTAAATTTTTAATTAATGTATATTTTTTACAACACCTCACACAATAAGTACAGTGTGAGGTGTTTTGCATGAAAATAGAAAAATTTATTACCGGAAATTTTGAACAAGATACGAAAAAAATTGATCAGCTTTTACGAATTCAGGATAGTTTTGATTTATTAAAGAAACAGACAGAAATCGGAGGAAGAAAGGCTGCCTTTTATTTCATTAACGGTTTTTGTCAGGAAGATTTGATGCAGCGTCTTCAAGATAGTTTTTATCAGGTGCAACCGGAGGATGTGGGGGAGGATCCCAAAAGTTTTTCAGACCGAATGATTCCTTATGTGGAAGTGGATCTTTATGGGGATGAGTACAATGTTATAACTTTATTGTTGTCCGGTGTGACCTGTATGGTTATGGATGGGTTCGATCAAGCCTTTCTTATTGATACGAGACAGTATCCGGCAAGAAATGTCATGGAACCGGAAAAGTACAAGGTACTCCGTGGTTCCAGAGATGGATTTGTGGAAACCATTGTATATAATACGGCATTAATTCGTAGAAGGATTCGAAGTCCGAAATATATGTGTGAAATTGTTCGGGTGGGAACCAGCTCCCGAACAGATATTGCGATTTGTTATATGGCAGACCGGGTGGATGTGAATTTGTTATCAAGAATTAAAAAGCAGTTAAGCAAGATTGAAATAGATTCCCTTCCTATGAATCAGGAAAGTTTGGCAGAATGTCTATATAAGGGGCATTGGTTTAATCCCTTTCCAAAGTTTCGATATACGGAACGACCGGACACGGCTGCTGCGGAAATTCTGGAAGGACAAGTAGCGATTCTGGTGGATAATTCCCCGGCAGCAATGCTTTTACCTACAACTATTTTTGATGTGATTGAAGAAGCGGATGATTATTATTTTCCACCGGTAACAGGAACTTATCTACGTCTGGCCAGAGCCTTTATGGCTTTGATGTCCTTTGTCCTTATTCCGTTATTTTTGCTTTATGCTAATCATCCCGGGCTGGTTCCTGAATGGCTCAGTTTTGCTCAATATAATCAAGTGGATCATATTCCGATTTTCTGGCAAATCATTCTGCTGGAATTGTCTATTGATGGATTGAAACTGGCAGCAATCAATACGCCTAGTACGTTGAATACGCCTCTCAGTTTAATTGCAGCAATTGTCATTGGAGATTATGCTGTGCAGACCGGTTGGTTTAATCCTCATACCATGTTATATATGGCGGTAGTGGCAATTGCCAATTTCACCCACGAAAACTATGAACTGGCGTATTCCATAAAATTCTTACGAATTATTGCAGTGATTTTAACCCAAATGTTTGGTTTATGGGGATTTGTTTCAGGATGTATCATTGGAGTATTAGCCATTGTCATGAATCGAACTATTGCACAGACCAGTTACATTGAGCCATTGGTTCCTTTTCGTTCCAAAGAATTTCTACAACGATTTTTCCGGGTCTCAATCAAAACCAAAAACAAATAAGAAACCGATGGTATCTCATAAATACCATCGGTTTTTCTGTTCCTAATAGTTTAATATCTGATATTGAGGATTTAACCTAGATAAAATCCTTTCGTATAAATACTGATGTGTAGAAGAACTGTTCATTTTCTTGCTTTGATACAGGTAATTTGCAATCTGATAAACTGTAATCTCCTGAATGTTTCCATAGAGAATGGTTCCGTCCTTTTTCTCTAAATAGCCACGAACATAAATTGGGGTATTCAAGAAATTCTTATTTAAAGAACCGTACTTCATGGTCATCATATATCGGTTCGTCCCGGAGACGGTAGAGGTTTCCAGTAAAGAGTCTGTATAGCTGTTAGAAATTCCAGTGCTGGAATCGCTGTAAGAGTAAACCCTTTCGTTAGAACTGTTTAAAACCATATCTGATGTTGTTGCATTGTCTTTTAATCCATAAATCAATCCAATTGATTGAACATTGGTCCGGTTACCGGTAACGGTGAAGACAGTTCGAAATCCTTCGACAGAAGGATTAATTTGGAAGCCGGTAATTTCGATTCCGGGAGATTCCTCGGTGGTCGGTTCCGGAGTGGTAGTCTCTTCTTTGGTTGTGATTTCTTCAGTAGTTGGTTCCGGTGTCGTAGTTTCCTCACCTAACACATCTACCTTGAAATTGACTCTGTCTGATTCGAACCCGTTCAGTACACCGGATAAGCTTAAGGTATGTTGTCCCGGTGTGATTCCGGTGTAAGTATATTGTGCCAAAACCACATTCTCCTGGAAAACACCATCCAGATACACATTATAAGTCTGACCGTTTAATGGGTTTCCCATAACGAAAGTAATGCATCCCGGTGCATTGCTTGTCACCAAAACACCAGTTGGAACAACCGGACGCTCCAATGGTGTAGAAGTAGTTGTTTCTGTTGGTTTTTCTGTAGGTCTTGCTGTGGTCACTTCGTTGGGATTAAATTGTTTCCAAACGCCATTCTGATAGAGCCAGTTCTCGCCACCGTCCATAGAGAGACCTTCTTGCTGATCTCCAGGATAGCGGTTCGTAGAACTACTATAGAAAATTACGCGGGGGGTCGTGATATTGTCCGGAATCTCATATTTATAATATCCGGTTTTAGAATCATAGGTCATTGGTAAACCAGGCCATCCGGCATTAGTTGTTCCTTCAATTTTGTCATAGACATAGCAGGAAACCGGAGTGCTCCAACCGGAAGGTAAATCAATATATGCTGTATGGGTTGCTCCGATAATACTATTTTCGTAATCATACACTACAGCAATCCCGGTACTACCTACCGTACCGGAAATAGTAGAAGAAGTAACCGTAAAAGTGTTTCCTGTGATTTCATCCTTGTATGTTCCCGGTTCCACTAAAGAGCCACCATTGGGAATGGAAACAGCACCGCTGCCGGAACCCATGGCGATGACTACACCTTTTTCTCTGCAGACTGCCGCTACATTATTGGCTGAAACAAAATATTCGCTTTGACCTACCATGGCATTATGAAAGTGGTTGATTGCGGCAATTTCTGCACTCTTAAAGTGGGTACTTCCCTTAGCACCTGCCATAATCTGTGTTTTTATCGAAGAAGAAGGTCGAGACAGATACAAGGCCGTTGCCGATTGTCTGCTGGCAGCCATCGCATAAGCACGGTCAATGACATTCTGGGACATTTCATTGGAATATCCGGATTCTTTGTCATTGGACCAGGTGTCATGACTTTCACCCCAGTAGACCAACTTATTTGGATGAATTCCTTTGGTTGTCCAATTTCCGTAACTGGTCGGTGCCTTTCCGTCGTTAAAGGCATTTCGAAGGCTCTGACCGTAGGAACTGTCTGTAACACTCATATAACTGGTATATTCACCCATTAATTCGTTATTTTTTGATGCAGAGGAAGCTCCAGGCTCTCCCAGAATTTCTCCGTAATGATATAGTCCGGAATTTTGACAAACAGTAGACCAGAAACCACATCCTTCACTAGGCAGACCGATATGTTTTGCTGCATCCCAGCGGATTCCATCGACTCCTAGAGATTTTAAATCTAAGATATAATTTCGAACCAGTTGCTGTACATATTCATTTTCTGAGGCAATATCCTGCATTCCAAGATCACCGTAAGTGACTGCGTGGCGATCGGAATAATTATTGATTTGTCCATAAGTATGCCAATATTTGCTGTCTTTTAAATCACTTTGAATATTGGTGTGATTTCCTGCTAGATGATTGGCAACAACATCCACAATAACTTTAATTCCATAACGTTCCGCTTCTGTACATAATTGCTGTAATTCGCTTCGGGTTCCCAGATCATTGGATGATACAGAAAATCCTAGTGGTTGGTAGAGCCAGTACCAGATTCCGGAATTTACACCGGTCTGCGCCGGGGAAGTCTGAATACTGGTAAATCCGGCTTTTGCAATATTCGGTAATTCAGCTCTGATGTCATTGTAAGTCCAGTCAAAGCAATGAAGAATAACACCATCCTGAATATTATCCTGTAAACCATAGTTGTTGATGGTTTCAGCGTTTGCCGTAACCACATGAAATTCTTCTGTTACAGAGATACTACAAAGCAACAGAAGAAGGGACATAATAATACATAATTTCTTTTTCAATTTTTTCTCCTTTTCCCACATTTTGTGATTTTTTTACATTGATTATATCTTATCAAAATATTGTTGATACGAATTAAAAAAAGAAAAATGAATACTAAAAAGAAATATGGAAACCATCCTAAAATAAACATTGTCGTAACAAAAAAAATTGTTCTAATGAAAAAAATATGATATGATACATGGGAAACGTTTGTTCTATTGCGAGAACTGCGATATAGAAGAGAAATGGAGAAAAAATGATTGCTTACATAAAAGGAATAATTGAAGAAATTGAATTGGATCAGGTCATTGTGGATCATAACGGGGTGGGCTATAACATTTTTATGCCACAGTCTGATTTGGAAATTTTAGGAATTGGTGAAGAGGTTAAAATCCATACATATCTCAGTGTTCGTGAGGATGCCATGCAGTTATTTGGATTTTTATCGAGAGAATCATTGAAGCTTTATAAAATGTTGTTAGGAGTTAGTGGCGTTGGACCAAAGGGTGGTTTGGCCATTATTTCCGCCTGTCCGGGTGACAGTTTACAAATGGCAATTATTTCCGGGGATTCTAAAGCCATTGCAAAGGCGCAGGGAATTGGAAATAAAACAGCACAGAAAGTGATTTTGGAATTAAAAGATAAGATTTCTATAGAAGAAGTGATTGTATCTTCGGGGGCGGAATCCTTTGGAAAAAATACCACATCTTCTGCACAGACAGATGCTATTGAGGCATTGACATCTTTGGGATATTCTCAGACAGCTGCATTCCAGGCTGTTAAAAGTGTTCCGAATTCCGAAACAATGGATGTGGAGGAACTTTTAAAACTTGCATTGAAAAATATTGCTTTATAAAAAATGAAAATCAGAGGTTGATTTATGACAAAGAGAATTATTCAGACAGAAGCCTTGACTGAGGATAAAATTATTGAAAATGGGTTGAGACCTAGCCGGTTGAGTCAGTATGTCGGACAGGAAAAAGTGAAGAATAATTTAAAGATATTTATTGAAGCAGCAAAAACCAGAGGAGAGTCTTTGGATCATGTTCTGTTTTACGGTCCGCCCGGATTAGGAAAGACCACATTGGCTACCATAATCGCAGAAGAGATGGGAGTGAATATTAAAACGACATCCGGTCCTGCCATTGAGAAACCAGGGGAAATGGCTGCAATTTTAAACAATCTGGCACCGGGAGATGTGTTGTTCATCGATGAGATTCATCGACTGAACCGACAGGTGGAAGAGGTCTTGTATCCGGCTATGGAAGATTATTCCATTGATATCATGATTGGAAAAGGACAGGCTGCTCGTTCCATTCGTCTCGATATTCCGCAGTTTACCTTGGTTGGTGCCACCACTAGAGCGGGACTTTTGACTGCACCGCTAAGAGATCGATTTGGAGTCATTAATAAACTGGAATTCTATACTGTGGCTGAATTAAAACAGATTATTCTGCGTTCTGCAGAAGTGTTAGGAGTAGAAATACAGGAAAAAGGCGCTGAAGAAATGGCGAGACGTTCCAGGGGGACGCCACGTCTTGCAAATCGTCTTTTAAAAAGAGTAAGAGATTTTGCAGAAGTGCGTTATGATGGTGTAATCACAGAAGAAGTTGCAAGAACCGCATTGGATTTACTAGAAGTAGATAAATTAGGTCTTGATAAAGGGGATCGAAGCATCTTGGAAACGATTATTTTTAAATTTGCCGGTGGACCGGTTGGCTTGGATACTCTGGCGGCTGCGTTAGGGGAAGATTCAGGAACTATTGAAGATGTGTATGAGCCATATCTATTACAGAATGGACTGATTCAAAGAACACCGAAAGGAAGGATTGCCACCTTACGTGCCTTTGAGCATCTAGGTGTTGAAAAAGAAGAATAAAAATGGTAAACTTATTACTATCATAAAATTATAAAGGAGAATGGAAAAATGAGAAAAATTTCAAAGAAATTAGTCGCTGTTGCTGTATCCGCAACTATGATCGTTGGTTCAGCAATGTCTGTTTCTGCGGCTGTAAGTACAGGAACTGATGTGGTTTCCACAGGAAAGGCATGGTCTGGTTATTCTATTTATACACATGAAGATCATGTGGCAAGTGAATCAAAGGCGAAAAAGAATATCTGCTGGTATCATAGCCTTCTTAATACTGGAGATACTTTAAAAGATCAGCATTATGTAGGCGATAAGGTTACAGATGCTCAGTTAAAAGCATTAAATGATGCGATTAAAGAAAATAACAAGAAGAGAGGAACCAGTGATCCTACTGTTTCTAAACATGCAGATACATGGGGCGTTCAGGATTCACACAAATGTTTTGGTGAAAATGCAAGCATCACTGCTAAATCTGCTAATGGATTCACAATGAACGTTGTAAGTACCGGATGGAGTGCTACATGGACTCCAAATGGAACTGTTGCACAGTCTAACCCATGGGGTGTTACAGCTACTAAGATTATTAATGTTGACAGAGGTCGTACATATAATGTATCTTTCAAAATTAAGAGTACATTAAAGAATGAATTAGAAAAAGAAGTAGAACGTAAGGATAAAACATACTACAACGAAGGAACAGGAAAGTTCAATTATATTAAGCATGTTCACTTTAAGATGTATGATGACACCGATGCAGACGGAGCTGCTTTAAAACTTACAGGCTTAAAGGCTACTCAGGCTGGAAAGAGTGTTGTTGAAACTAATAAGGCATTATTAAAGGATTTCTCTAGCTTCGTTAAGTTAGACAGCAGCAATACAGCTGATGACGGCTGGGTTAATGTAACATTCAGCGTTAAGATTCCAAGTTCTGTTGCTACATATCAGGCTAAGAGAAGTCAGGCTACTGTAGGATTTAAGTTTGCATTTGGTGCATTCTTAAAAGAATATATCAACGAAAACAACATGTCCGGAACAATTGAAGTAAAAGACATGAAGGTTGTTGCAGGTGCACAGGGTCCTGTTGCTCCAGCTACAGTTAAGGTTAAGAAAATTAAGAAAACATCTGTAAAGATTTCTTTCAAGAAGGGAATCTCCGCTAAGAAGTATGAAGTTCAGTATGGAACAAAATACGATAAAGAAAAGAACAAAATCAAAGGTGGAAAAGTATTAAAGGCTACAAAGAAGAAATCTGTTACAATTAAGAAATTAAAATCTAACAAGAAATACTTCATCCGTGTTCGTAGTGTAAACGGAAAGCAGAAGAGTGATTGGAGTAAGGTTGTTAAGGCTAAAACTAAGAAATAATTGATTGTACGTTAATATCGAGAAACAAGGAGAAAAAGATGTCATCGAAGAATTATATCGACGTAATTATTGACGGGAAAATTTATAATATCGGAGGCTTTGAAAGCGAAGCATATTTGCAGAAAGTAGCTTCATACATTAATAATATGATTATGGAGTTTAAGCAAAATGACAGCTATCGGATGCAGAAGATGGACATGCAAAGAATTCTTCTTGAAATCAATATAGCGAATGATTACTTTAAAGCAAAAAAACAAGCTGATTTGTTGGAAAGTGATTTGGAAATCAAAGAAAAAGAAGTTTATGATTTGAAACATGAATTGATAATTTCTGATTCTAAGGCTGAAACAGCGCAGAAAGAATTGGAAGAAGCTTTGGAAAAGATTAAATCACTGGAAAAAGAAGTTGTAAAACTTCAAGCAAAAATCAAGAAATAAATGTAAGCGATCAGGTATTTTTGCCTGGTCGCTTAATCTTTGTTTTAGGAATGTTTTTTTGAAGTTAAGGACTGTTTGATTGAGGATATGAATATGAAAGTTGAGTTATTAGCTCCAGGTGGTAGTTATGAAAGTGTCATTGCTGCACTGAATGCCGGTGCAGATGCTGTATATACTGGCGGAGAATTATTTGGAGCCCGAGCCAGTGCAAACAATTTATCCATGGAAGAATTGTTGGATGTTATTGCATATGCACACCTACATCACAAAAAAATATATTTAACAATTAATACTTTACTTAAAAATAAAGAAATTAAAGAGCGGTTATTTGACTTTCTAAAACCGTTATATGAGGCAGGATTGGATGCAGTCATCGTTCAGGATTATGGAGTACTTCGTTATGTACATCTGAGTTTTCCTGATTTACCGATTCATGCCAGTACTCAGATGACCATTATGGGATATCGAACTGCGGAAGACTTAAAAAAGTATGGCGTTACCAGAATTGTTACTCCGAGAGAATTATCTTTCGGAGAAATAAAAAATATTTATGATAAGACTCATATGGAAATTGAAAGTTTCGTTCATGGGGCATTGTGTTATTGTTACTCAGGTCAATGTATGATGAGTAGCTTTATAGGAGGACGAAGTGGAAATCGAGGTCGTTGTGCACAACCTTGTAGAATGGAGTATGATATACGAAAAGATTCTAAAACGATAAATCAAAAAAATGAAAAATATATCATCAGTCCAAAAGATATTTGTACAATAGAGATTCTTCCTAAAATTATTGAATCCGGTGTTTATTCATTGAAAATTGAAGGACGAATGAAAAAACTGGAATATATTGCCGGTGTTGTTGAAATATATCGAAAATACTTAGATTTATATCTGGAAGATCCAGAACATTATCAGGTATCCAGGGATGACTATGAAAAATTGCTCAGTTTGTTTCAGAGAAATGGATTCAGTGAAAGTTATTATAATCAACATAATGGCAGAAATATGATTTCTCTGAAGAAAGTTGAGTTTCGAAAAGAAAATGAAAACTATACAAGTTATTTGAAGAGAGAATATTCTGGAAAGAAACTGAAAGAACCTTTAAACATTTCTGTTCGTTGTAAAAAAGGAGAACCTTTATCCATACAGACAAAAATCAATTTGGAAACAGAGCTATATGAAAAAGAAATTATCGTCTGTGGAACTCAGCCGGACATCGCTGAAAAGAAACCGTTAGATGAAGAGACTTTACGAAAACAAATTGCAAAATTGGGAAATACGGATTTTGTGACGGAAGCGATTGAAATCGAAATGGATGAAGATGTTTTTTTACCGATTGGTGAAATAAAAGAATTGCGTCGTTCGTTTATAAAACAGATAGAACAGGAAATTCTTGGTCAGTTTCAAAAACAAAATGCTGTTCCGATAAATTCTGAAAGAAAGCCGGATAAAACAGAAATATCCAAAGAATCCAGTGTCAGTGCAACAGTTTGGAATAGAGAACAGTTTCAAACCATATTGGATTATGCTTTTCTTAAGACTATTTATCTGGAAGTGGCTCAGTTTTCTATGGAAGAACTTAAATATTGCATTTCTTTGGGAAAGAAGCAGAACCGGAAAATATTCTTGGCTTTGCCATATGTATTTCGAATGAAGAATGAACAATTCTTTCAGAAGAGATATTTGAATGTCCTTAGTCAGGTAGATGGAGTCTTGATTCGAAATATGGAAGAGTATTTTTGGATTCAGGAACAATCATTGAATCTTGAAATCTGTTTTGATTATAATATCTATATGATGAATGATTTTGCGTTTGACTTTTACAAACAGTTTCATGGAGCCACAACGTTACCAATAGAACTGAATGCAAAGGAATTGAGAAACCTGAACTGTCAGGATAGTGAAATGATTATTTATGGATTTATTCCGTTGATGATTTCAGCAGGATGTGGCTTGAAAACTTTAAATCAATGTGATAAAAATAATCAAAGATACGAGTTTAAGGATCGAAAGGGAAATTTATTTACGGTACAGTGCGTTTGTGACTATTGTTACAATCTTATGTTGAATTGTAAGGCACTATCGTTATTTAAATTTGCAGAAGAATTAAAAAGAATGTCTATTTCTTCATTTCGGGTTTCGTTTACAACGGAATCAAAGAATGAGGTTCGTGAAATTATGGATAAAGCAGATCAAGCACTGAATCAGAATCGTAAAGTTCAGGAAGATGAAAATACAACAAGGGGGCACTATACCAGAGGCGTCCTGTAAATAATGGAGAATACTATGGAAACTTTTATTAATGTAATTTCAAAATATTTATTTATCGTCCTTATGTTTTTTTATACATGGGAATCTTTTAGTGCCTTGCGGCATAAAAGACCGGAAGATAAAGCGGGCATTTTTCAACGACAGAATGCAGCAATTTTTCTAACGTATCTGTTGGGAATCTTTCTGGTATATATGAATCAGACGGATACCAATGAATTAAATGTCATTATCTTAGGCGGTGTACAGTTATGTTATCTCATTATTGTTTTAGGGGTATTTCCAATAATTTATCCGAATATCAATAAAGCTATTTTAAGTAACATGTGTATGTTACTGACCATCGGTTTTATCGTTCTTGCAAGATTGGGAATGGAACGAAGCATTATGCAGTTCATGATTGTATCGGTTATGACCATTTTCTCCTTGATGGTTCCGTTCTTTATGAGCCGGTTCGAATGGTGGAAGAACCTGACATGGGTTTATTGTTTTGTGGGAATCGGTTTGTTAGTAGCGGTTATTATTCTTGGACCTATGATTAACGGTGCAAGACTTTATATCACCATTAGTGGTGTGCGAATTCAGCCATCTGAATTTGTAAAGATTATATTTGTATTTTTTGTTGCAGCGGTATTAGGTGAAACCGCTAATTTGAAACAGGTGTTTGTTTCTGCAATTTTTGCAGGAATCTTTGTAATTATTCTTGTATTTTCCACGGATTTGGGAAGTGCCTTGATTTTCTTTACAATGTATCTGTTTATGGTTTATGTTGCTTCCAGAAAATCAATTTATCTGTTTTTGGGAGGCGGCGGAATGGCTGTGGCATCTTATGTAGCGTATCATTTGTTCCGGCATGTTCAGGTTCGTGTTCAAGCATGGCAGAATCCGCTGGCAGAAGAAACTGTTAACGGATCCAGTCATCAGGTGGCTCAGTCCTTATTTGCTTTAGGAAGTGGAGGATTATCCGGTACCGGGTTATATCAGGGATTTCCGAAAAAAGTTCCTTTGGTAGAAAATGACTTTATTTTCTCAGCAATCGGTGAGGAGTTTGGTGCCATTTTTGCAGGACTTTTAATTCTTGTATGTTTAAGTTGTTTTATTGAATTTTTGGCGACGGGAATGGAACAGGAAAGCACATTTAATCGTCTTGTGTGTGTAGGATTAGGTGTTGGATATGCAATTCAGGTAATCCTGACCGTTGGTGGTGCAATTAATATGATACCATCTACTGGTGTAACGCTTCCATTAATCAGTAGTGGTAGAAGTTCCATTGTCAGCACCCTTTTAGTCTTTTCAATTATTCAGGGTCTGGCAATTGTCGGAAGTAAGAAAAAAACACCAAAACAACGTAAAAAACCAATGAAAGGAGAACGTTATGTCTCGACAGAATTACAAGAAAGATATTAAGCAAAAACGAAAAGAAGAAAGACGACTGAATAAACAAACTCTTGTAACTACCATTATATTTTCCTTCATTTTTGTTTTTATGCTTGGATATTACGTTCATTTTGTGTTAAAAGATGCACCGACGGTGATTTCCAGCTCTCAGAACGGACGAATTAAAGAGCAGGCAAAGAAGGTTGTTCGTGGAACCATTTATGCGAAGGGCGGGGAAGAATTAGCGTATACAGATACGAATGAGACTCCGGATGATTTTGAAGATGATGTCAGAAGATATCCTTATGGAAAGACATTTGCTCAGGTTGTTGGATATACAACAAAGGGATTCACCGGTTTGGAAGATGTATGTAATTATGACCTGGTAATGCCAAAGAAGAATCCGCTGAAACAGATTGAAGATGATTTTACAGGCAAGGTTCTTCAGGGATGTAATATCAACACTACATTGGATGTTGATTTGCAAAAAACAGCCTATGATTCCTTAGGAGATTTTAAAGGGGGGATTTTTGTTATGGATCCGGATACGGGAGCTGTTTATGTTTCTGCGTCCAAGCCATCGTACAATCCGGAAAATTTAGAAGAAAACTGGGAAAAATTAAATAAAAAAACCAATGCTCCATTTATGAATCGTTCCACACAGGGACGATATATGCCGGGATCTGTATTTAAAATTGTAACAACGCTGGCTTATATGAGACAAAATTCGAATTATAAAGAGTTCCGGTTTCAATGTAATGGGACCACTTCCTTTGAACATTTTAAAATGAAATGTTATAACGGCAATGTACACGGGAGTGAAAGTCTGGAAGAAGCCTTTGCAAACTCTTGCAATGGTGCTTTTGCATCCATGGGTTTGAAAATTGATACAGATGTCTTTAATCGAACGGCAGAAGATTTGTTGTTTAATAATCCTCTTCCGTTGAGTGATTTAAAGACCGGTACGACTTCTTATGTGAAGAGTGGCAGTTTTGAATTAGATGAAACATCAGAAAAATACAATGATTACTATGTTGCGGAATCCAGTATTGGTCAGCAGGATGTACTAGTTTCTCCTGCGCAGATGGCGATGATTGCTTCCGCAATTGCAAATCAGGGCGTGATGATGAAACCGTACTTAATTTCCAAAGTGGTTACCGATGATGGAGCAGTCGTGAAAGAAGCGCATCAGTCTGAGGCAAAAACTTTGATGACTGAAAAGGAAGCAAAGCAGCTGTCAAAATATATGGCTGCGGTATGTCAGTACGGAACAGCAAAGATTTTTGCAAATTGTGATTATAAGGCATATGGAAAGACCGGTACTGCAGATTTACATTCATCTGGCGACGGAAATGTTAATTCCTGGTTTGTAGGATATGCGAAAAAAGGAGATAAGAAGCTGGCTATTGCCGTAGTTCTTGATAATATTGATGATTCTCAAGGTTCGGCTAAGGAATGTGCGAAAAAAGTTTTTGATCGTTATTTCAATTAACCGACTCAGTTTACTTGCAATAAGTAACTTATTTTTGTATACTTAAATTAATGAATCGTAACGAAAATCCGTGATGGTGCGGCACACATGAAACAGGAGGAATCGCTATGGAAAAAGCGGTCAGTTGTGGCGGTGTGGTTATTTTTCGTGGCAAAATTTTACTGCTATACAAAAATTGTCGAAACAGATATGAAGGATGGGTTTTACCAAAAGGTACTGTGGAAGCAGGAGAAACGCATGAGCAGACTGCGTTAAGAGAGGTACGAGAAGAAACTGGAGTAAAAGCGAAGATTATTGAATATGTAGGAAAAAGTGAATACTCATTTAACATTCCAAGGAATGTGGTAGAAAAAGAGGTACATTGGTATTTGATGTCCGCCGAAAATTATTTCAGTAGACCACAGCGTGAAGAATTTTTTGTTCATTCGGGGTACTATCGATACATTGAAGCAATCCATTTGCTGAAATTCCCGAATGAGAAAATGATCTTAAAAAAGGCATATCAAAAGTATTTAGAATTGAATAAAAAGGATATGCGTAAGTAAGAGCATGAATGGCTGTTGCGTTTGTTTTTTTCAAGCGCAACAGTTTTTGTGTCGATTTTCAGTGACTAGAGACAGGAGCATTTTGGAGAAGTAACATGTATAAAATTAATTATCAAAAAGTTTTGGAAATGAAATTAAAACAGATTGAAAAAGAAGAAAAGAAGCCTAAGCTTTTACTTCATGCCTGCTGTGCACCTTGCAGTAGTTATGTTTTGGAGTATCTGTCTCAATACTTTTTGATTGATGTGTATTATTATAATCCGAATATTTCATGTAAGGATGAATATCAGCAGCGGGCATTTGAACTGGTGCGCTTCGTAAAGGAAAAGGAATTTCCGAATTCTGTTAAGGTGATTATTGAAGATTATAATCCGGAGGAGTTTTATGAAATCGCTCATGGATTGGAAGCTTGCGAAGAGGGCGGAAAGCGTTGCTTTGAATGTTATAAACTGCGATTGGAGCGTACTGCGGAAAAAGCTTTGATTGGTGGATACGATTATTTTACAACCACATTGTCCATTAGTCCGTTAAAGAATGCGAAGAAACTGAATGAAATCGGTGCGGACTTGCAGCATGATTATGGCATTCATTATTTGTTCTCTGATTTCAAGAAGAAGGATGGATATAAGCGTTCCATTGAATTGTCTAAAGAATTTAATTTATATCGACAGCGTTATTGTGGCTGTATTTTTTCAAAAAAGAATACTGCTGTTTGTAAAACAGAGTAGAATGTGATATATTTTAGCGTAGAAAAAATGAGTAAGGAAGGTTTAGGAATATGATTTGTCCAAAGTGTGGGAAACCGGTTCGAGAATCCATGAAGACTTGTCCTCATTGTGGAGTAAAGCTTACAGCATATGCCGGTGGAAAAAAGGGACTTTCTAATGAAAAAATCAAATCATCCATAGTGGAAGGAATTGATTTGGATGATGAATTGGTAGATGAGTATAAAGGTAGAAATATCAATAATTATAAAAAGAATCCCAGTGGGAATAAGGCAGGAGCCAAAGTTCCACAGAATAAGGGAAAGCAGAAACTAAAAAAGAATATGAATACAGAATCGAAAAAGAAAAATAGCAAGAAAAATACGTTTCTTGTTATTTTAATTGCCTTAGCAGCTGTTTTAGTTTCTGTGGCAGGAACCTATTTGTTCCGTGAAAATGAAATGAAAAATAAGTACCAGAAATACATAAAAGAGGGACGAGCTTACTATAATCAGGAAGATTATTCTAATGCCAGAACCCGATTCATTGAAGCAGCAAGAAATGCTTCGTCCAATGAGCAGCAATTAGAGGTTTATTCGCTGTTATACAATATTGACGTTGTTACTGTTGGGGACTACAAGGAAAAAATCGAATTTTTGGAAAAATTAATTCAATTAGATAACACAGAAGTTCAGTACTATAAGGACTTATATGTTCTGTATCAGAATCATGATATGGAATCTCAGATTGATACCTTGAAGGCATCTGCACCACCTAGTGTACGTACGGAATTAGATAAGTATGTTGGTACGATTCCTAGGGCAAATCCGGAATCTGGAGAATATAATACAAAGATTAATCTGGAATTGCTTGCAGACGATGATGTAACGATTTACTACACAAAAGACGGCAGCGATGTTACGGAAAGCGACAGTAAAATCGAATATAGCGGACCGATTAAATTAAAGAAAGAGGGAAGCTATACGATTCGTGCCTGCTCCATTGATAAGCATGGGGTATCCAGTAAGGAAGTAATCTATACATATACAATTTCTTTTGTTCATGTGGAAGAACCTGAAATCTCTGTGGAAAGTGGTTCTTATCGTGATATGAAGAAGATTGAAGCAACTGCGGAAAAGGGATGCACCATCTATTATACAACAGATGGAAGTACTCCGAATAAAAATTCCAAGAAGTATAAGAAACCGATTGAATTTGAGCGTGGCAATAATTTATACCGTTTTGTAGCCATTAACGAAAACGGAATTCCAAGTGAAGTAGTGGATCGAGTTTATGATTATACTCCGAAGTATGATTGCACATACGATTCTGCAGTGAAAACGGTGAAGGCTCAATATGGTGAGTTGGATGAATATAATGAAACCGCAGATGGAAAAACTGCAAGTTTTGATTTTGTGGAAGTTGCAGAAATTGACAAGCAGGATTATTACATTATCGAATATTCAGGAGAAGAAGATGATGATCATCAGAAGTACGCTGTATCTACGAAAGATGGAACCTGTCATAAAGTTTCCGGAAGCAATGGTGATTATGATTTAAAATAAGATAAAAAGAAAAAGAATCGGAGTTGATTTCCGATTCTTTTTTTGTGCAAAAAAAAAAGAATGCGGATGGCGGGACTTGAACCCGCACGCTTTGTGGGCGGCAGATTTTGAGTCTGCTGCGTCTGCCATTCCGCCACATCCGCATAACAGTAGAAATATTATCATTTCTTGGTAAAATTGTCAAGATTAAATTGTGAGTTTTCAGAAAAATATTTTCCGGTTGCATTATACCCTGTGGGGGTATATAATGCATTTGATTAAAGAAAGGAAAATAAGTTTATGAAATGTGAAAATAAAGATTGTTGTTCTAAGACAAAAATCCGTGAAGAAAAAGAATATAAAGATATGATTCACCGATTAAACAGAATTGAAGGCCAGGTGCGTGGAATCAAGAGAATGATAGATGAAAATGCATATTGTACCGATATTTTGATTCAGGTATCGGCGATTCATTCTGCTTTAAACAGTTTTAATAAAATATTACTTTCGAATCATATTAATTCTTGTGTAGTGGAACAAATTAAATCAGGAAATCAGGAAGTAGTGGATGAATTAGTGGACACACTTCAGAAATTGATGAAATAGGAGAGAAAACATGAAAGAATATCAGGTAAAAGGAATGAGTTGTGCTGTATGTCAGACACGGGTGGAAAAAGCAGTAAAAGATCTTCCCGGTGTAGATTCGGTTCAGGTAAGTTTGCTGACGAATTCCATGCAGGTTCAGGGCGATATATCTGAAAAAGAAATTGAAAAGGCTGTTAAGAACGCAGGTTATCGTGCAAAGGCAGTAAAAACAGGAAAAGGTAATGAACGAGAATCTAAACTGGATAATCAGGAAACAAAACGGATGATACTGCGTCTTATAGCATCATTAACATTATTACTTCCGTTAATGTATCTTTCTATGGGGCATATGATGTGGAACTGGCCGCTCCCGAAGGGATTGGCTATGAATCATGTGGCTATAGGTGTGGCAGAATTGTTGCTGACACTTGGAGTCTTGATTATTAATCAGAAATTTTTTGTTAATGGGTTTTCCGGGTTGATTCACCGCTCGCCTAATATGGATACTTTAGTGGCGATGGGGTCTTTTGCATCTCTGTCTTACAGTGTCTATGTGTTATATGAAATGATTCGTGCATCAAAACTGGGAAATCAGGAACTTGTTATGGAATATATGCATGATTTTTATTTTGAATCAGCTGCAATGATCGTGTCATTAATTACTGTAGGTAAGGTTTTAGAATCTTTTTCCAAGGGGAAAACAACCAGTGCCTTAAAAGGACTGATGCAATTAAAGGTTCCTACTGCTACGATGATTGAAATTCAGTCTGATGGAAGCCATGTTGAGAAAATCGTGGATGTAGAAGAAATTAAAGTGGGAACTCTGTTTGCAGTAAAACCAGGAGAAACCATACCGGTTGATGGAGTGGTATTGGAAGGCACTTCTGCAGTAAATGAATCTTCATTAACAGGGGAAAGCGTTCCGGTAGATAAAAAAGTGGGAGATGAGGTATCATCGGTCACCATTAATCAATCAGGATATTTGATTTGTAAAGCATCCCGTGTGGGGGAAGATACTACCATTGCACAGATTATTAAACTGGTTCGGGAAGCATCGACTAGTAAAGCACCAATTGCAAAGGTTGCTGATAAAGTGTCCGGTATTTTTGTTCCGGTCGTTATGGGAATTTCCCTAATTACGATTTTCGGTTGGTTGATTGCCGGTGAAACTGTTGGATTCGCACTTGCAAGGGGAATTTCAGTGTTGGTAATCAGTTGTCCGTGTGCCCTTGGTTTAGCCACACCGGTGGCAATTATGGTAGGGAGCGGTGTCGGTGCAAGAAATGGTATTTTATTTAAAAATGCCACAGCACTGGAAAATGCAGGAAAAATTAAATCTATTGCTTTTGATAAAACCGGTACTATGACTGAAGGAAAAACTGAAGTGACGGATATGTTCTGTGAGAATTTAGCAAATCTGTTAGAAGTTGCTTATTCCTTAGAAGATAAAAGTGAACATCCATTAGCCAAAGCGATTGTGAATTATGCGAAACTTCAGGGAATTAAAAAGAAGCCGATAGAAAATTTTGAGGTTGTTGTAGGAAATGGGTTAAAAGCTACTATGGATGGCTCTGTGATTTATGGAGGAAGCAAGAAGTATATGGACAGCTTATCTTTAAAACCTTGTGATGAATGTATGGAACTGGCGGAAAAGTACTCGAAACAGGGAAAGACCACATTGTTTTTTGCCAAGGATAATCGAACAATAGGTATGCTTGCAGTGGCTGATCGGTTAAAGGGTGATAGTAAGATAGCAGTTCGTCAATTACAGGATATGGATATTCAGGTAACAATGCTTACAGGAGATAATCAACAGGTGGCAGAATATATCGGTAAGGAAGCCGGTGTGAAAAATGTTGTTGCTGAAGTTCTACCGCAGGAGAAGGAAGAACGAATTCGGGAATTAAGCAAGGAAGGAATGGTTGCAATGGTTGGTGATGGAATCAACGATGCACCTGCGTTAACCAGGGCGGATATAGGAATTGCCATAGGTGCAGGAACCGATATAGCAATGGATGCTGCAGATATTGTTCTGGTGAAAAGCAGTTTAAGTGATGTACCGGCTGCCATTCGTCTAAGTCGTGGAGTTTTAAAAAACATTCATGAAAATCTGTTTTGGGCATTTATATATAACATAATTGGAATTCCACTTGCGGCTGGGGTATGGTATCCTCTGTTCGGTTTGAAATTAAGCCCGATGTTTGCTGCTGCTGCAATGAGTTTATCAAGCGTCTGTGTGGTGACTAATGCTCTACGTCTTAATCTGTTAAAAATCAAGAGATAACCTTGTCACTACTCCTTTAAACAGTTATAATAAATTCGATAGGAGATAGTGATATGAGCAAGTTAGTTTTAGTCGATGGACATAGTATTTTAAACAGGGCATTCTATGGGGTTCCTTTGATGACCAATTCAGAAGGAATTCATACCAATGCAGTGTTTGGATTTTTAAATATTTTATTTAAGATTATTGATGAGCAACAGCCGGATTATCTGGCTGTTGCTTTTGATGTACATCAGCCTACATTTCGACATGAAATGTATGATGCGTATAAAGGAACGAGAAAGCCGATGCTTCCGGAGTTAAAAGAACAGGTTCCTCTCATTAAGGAAGTTCTTCAGAAAATGAACATTTCCACAGTGGAACTTCCGGGATATGAAGCGGATGACGTGTTGGGAACATTGTCTTTAGAGGGAGAAAAGGAAGGATTTGACGTGGCGGTATATTCCGGTGACCGTGATTTATTGCAGCTGGCATCGGAAAAGGTAACGATATGCATTCCGAAAACAAAGAAAGGTCAGACGACCATTGAGAAATATAATACACAAGATGTAATTGATTTATATAAGGTTTCCCCAAAGGAATTCATTGATGTGAAGGCTTTGATGGGAGATTCCTCCGATAACATTCCGGGAGTCCCTGGAATTGGGGAAAAAGGTGCTACGGCTATCATTGCACAGTTTGGCTCCATAGAAAAAGCATATGAAAATGCTGAGGAAATTACAAATACAAGAAATCGCAATGCGCTGAAGGAGCATTATGATAAAGCACAAATGAGTAAGGAACTGGCTACCATAAATCGTCAGTCACCGGTGGAAGTGAATGTGAAAGACTGTATTTTCGGAGAAATTTATACAGCAGATGCGCTGGAAATGATTAAGCGATTAGAGTTTAAGAGTATGATTTCTAAATTCTCAGATGTATCTTCCTCGAATGATTTTGAAGAAGGATTTACTTTAATTTCGGATTATTTTGAAGCAGATGAAATTTTTAAAGAAGTATCAGAAAAGAAGGAAGTCGGAATCTTCTTAGAAAAAGATAACGAATTTGGTGTGGCATTGGCCTTTGAGGGAGAGAAAACATATTTCATTACCGAAGAAGGATTTATTACTAAAGAATATTTAGTGGATCAGATTCGAAAATTGATTACAGAACAGGTGGCTATCAGCATTTGGAGCATTAAGGAAAACAATGATGTCCTACAGGCCACAGAAGAGTCAGATTTGTTTGATATTTCTTTAGCAGCATATCTTATCAATCCACTACAGAAAGTGTATGAATATGATGATATTGCCAGAGATTATCTTGGAATGACTGTGCCATCTTATTCAGAGATTTTTCCAAAGGTGAAAAAGGGAGAAACACCTTCTGAGGAAATTACAGAGAATATCTTAAAATATGCTTGTTACCAGGCTTTTATTGCATACGAGGCAAAGGATGCCTTGAAAAAGAAATTACAGGAAGAAGAAATGTGGTCTGTTTACAATGATATGGAAATTCCACTTACCTTTGCATTGTACGATATGGAACAGGTGGGAATTCGTGTGGAAGCTGACCAACTTAGGAAATATGGAGAAAAACTCCAGGTTGGCATTGAAACACTGGAAAAGGAAATTTATAAAGAAGCAGGTCATGAATTCAATATTAATTCTCCGAAGCAGTTAGGGGAAATACTGTTCGGAGAAATGAATCTTCCTGGTGGAAAGAAAACGAAAACCGGATATTCCACCTCGGCTACGGTTTTAGAAAAACTGGAACCGGAGTATCCTTTCGTTGGAAAGATTCTGGAATATCGCCAATTAACGAAACTGAAGTCTACTTATGCAGACGGTTTAGTGGGATACATTTCTGAAGATGGAAGAATTCACGGAACATTTCATCAGACCATTACTGCCACAGGACGAATTAGTTCTGCGGATCCGAATTTACAAAACATTCCGGTTCGTATGCCGTTGGGAAGAGAAATTCGAAAAGTTTTTGTCCCTAAGGATGGATGCGTCTTTGTAGATGCGGATTATTCACAAATCGAATTACGTCTGTTGGCACATATGTCCAATGACAAGAATCTGATTGATGCCTATAAGGGGTCCAAGGATATTCATGCTGCCACAGCATCGTTAGTTTTCAAAACACCAATCGATGAGGTAACCAAGGAACAGCGTAGAAATGCGAAGGCAGTAAACTTTGGAATTGTTTATGGAATCAGTTCCTTTGGACTGAGTCAGGGGTTGTCCATCAGCCGAAAAGAAGCTGAGCAATATATAAACGATTATTTTGAAAGTTATCCGGGAATCAAGAATTATTTGGACCAGTCCGTGGCAGATGCCAAGGAAAAAGGATATTCCGTTACTATGTTTGGTAGAAGACGACCGATTCCGGAATTGAAAGCCGGAAACTTTATGCAGCGACAGTTTGGAGAGCGAGTGGCAATGAATGCACCGATTCAGGGAACTGCTGCAGATATTATGAAAATTGCCATGATTCAAGTAGCAAGGGAATTAAAAGAAAAAGAACTGAAATCCCGTATCGTGTTACAGGTTCACGATGAATTGTTGATTGAAGCATATGAGGATGAAGTGGAAGTGGTAAAAGAACTGCTTGTCCGTAATATGAGTGAAGCGGCTGATTTACATGTTCCATTGGAAGTGGGCGTGGAAGTTGGAGCAAATTGGGATGAAGCACACTAAAAGAAGGGTGAGCGTTTATGATTATTGGAGTAATTGGAGGCGTTGGTAGTGGAAAATCAACGGTTCTTGACTATTTAGAAAAGCAGTATGGTGCCGACATTATTAAGTCTGATGATGTGGCAAAGGAACTGATGCTTCCGGGAAAAGAAATCTTTCAGAAGGTCGCAGAAGAATTTCCTGAGGTCGTTGACGAAAATGGTATTAACAAAGAAAAGATGGCCACACTTATTTTTAACAATGAGGAGCGAAGAAAGGAAATTAATTCCATTTCTCATCCGGCAACAATTCAGGAAATCAGAAAACGGATGAAGGAGTCTCAGGCAGATATTGTCGTGGTGGAATCTGCATTGTTAATTGGAACCGGACTGGAAGAAGAGTGTGACGAAATCTGGTTTGTATTCTGTGAACGGGATAAGAGGATTAAACGGCTTATGGAAAGTCGTGGGTATTCCAAGGAAAAGTCAGAGAGCATCATTGACAAACAGCCGACGGATGAAGAGTATAATCTGGTGGCAGATGAGTTTTTAGATAACTCCTATGCACCAGTGGATACTCAGGAAAAAATTGACATAATTCTTTCTACATTACCTTGTGGATTTTAAAATATTGAGGAAAAATTGTTGACAGTAATTTTTTATGGAGTTACAATATGTAGCGTGCTACATGTTGTAACTTTTTTGCATATATATGTGAAAAAAAAGGAGAATGTTCAATGGAGTATTTAGGTTATCGATTTAAGATTATTGATAAATTATTTAAAATCAGGATGAATAAAAGACTGGAAAAATACAATATCACGGAAGCACAGATGTGCGTTCTTTTTTATTTAGATCATCATGAAAATGAAAAGATTACCCAGAAAGTCCTGGCTCAGGAATTTTCCATAAAACATTCCACAATGTCAGGAATCTTACAGAGACTGGAAGAAAAAGGATATATCGAAATTACTGTGGATGAGGAAAACAAGCGTTTTAAAAATATTCGGAAAACGAAGCAGGTCCAGTCTTTTCATGATGAAATGCATCATCACAGAGATGAAACAGAAAAGATTCTGCTCAATGGATTTAATGAAGAAGAAAAAGAACGGTTAAGGACTTATCTGGACCGGATTTACCATAATTTGATGGAACATACAGATTTATCAGAAGAAGAAATGAAATGTTTTGAAAGGAGAGAGAAATGATACGTACGTTAGCAAAAGAAATCAAGGAATATGCTGTGGTTTCTGTACTGACTCCGTATGGGATGCTTGCAGAAGTAATTGTGGAAAATTTTATTCCTTTATTGATGGCAAAGATTATTGACTCCATTGGAAAAGGGGACTTGAAAACAGTTTATCTTACAGCAGGAATCATGTTGTTATTGGCACTTGCCGGATTATTGTCCGGTTTCATGGGCGGTGTCTGGGGAGCAAAAGCTTCCACCGGCTTTGCTAAAAACTTAAGAAAGGCCATGTTTGAAAAGATTCAGACTTATTCCTTTTCCAATATTGATAAATTTAGTTCAGCCGGATTGGTTACCAGATTAACCACTGACGTGACCAATATTCAGAATGCTTACCAGATGATCTTGCGTATGTGTGTCAGAGCACCATTCAGTTTGATTACAGCAATGACTATGGCATTTTTCGTGTCACCGAAAATGGCGCAGATTTACTTATATGCAGTGTTAATTTTAGCGGTATTTATTGTGATTATTACCATTAATGCCCATAAATATTTCACACAAGTATTTAAGAAATATGATGCAATGAATGAAAGTGTTCAGGAAAATGTGACATCCATGCGTGTGGTAAAAGCCTTTGTTCGTGAAGATTACGAAAAAGGAAAATTTGGAAAAGCAAGTTATAACATTTATAAAATGTTCATTCGTGCTGAAGGAATTGTATCTTTAAATGCACCGATGATGATGTTGATGGTTTATTCCTGTATCTTGTTGATTGGATGGACCGGGGCTCATTTGATTGTAGAGAGTGGAAATAATCCAGATGTGGGATTAACCATTGGTGATATGACTTCTTTATTGGCTTATTGTGTAAATATTCTGATGAGTCTGATGATTCTTTCATTGATTTTTGTTATGGTTACCATGAGTGCAGCCAGTGCAGAAAGAATCGCAGAAGTATTAAATGAAGAGCCGGATATCACAAATCCGGAAAATGCCTTGACAGAAGTACCGGATGGTTCCATTGAATTTAAGGATGTGGTATTTCGTTATAACAAGACCAGTGAAAAACCGGTTCTGGAAAATATCAATTTACAAATTCAATCCGGAGAGACTATTGGGATTATCGGTGGAACCGGTAGTGCAAAATCCAGTCTGGTTAATTTACTTTCCAGATTATATGATGTGGAATCCGGTGAAGTTTTGGTAGGTGGCAATGATGTCCGCTCTTATGACTTGGAAAACCTTCGTAAGGAAGTAAGCGTTGTGTTACAGAAGAATGTATTGTTCTCCGGAACTATTTTAGACAACTTGCGCTGGGGTGATGAAAATGCAACCGATGAAGAATGTATTCGTGCCTGTAAATTGGCTTGTGCAGATGAATTCATTGAGAAGATGCCGGAAAAATACAATAGTTACATTGAACAGGGTGGAACCAATGTATCCGGTGGACAGAGACAGCGATTGTGTATTGCCAGAGCTCTGGTAAAGAAACCAAAGGTATTAATTTTGGATGACAGTACCAGTGCTGTGGATACCGTGACCGACAGTAAAATTCGTCAGGCGTTCCGGGAAGAAATTCCTAATACCACAAAGATTATCATTGCACAGCGAATTTCCAGCGTTCAGGATTCGGATCGAATCATTGTCATGGATGATGGAAAGATTCATGGAATTGGAACCCATGAAGAATTGTTAAAGAATGATGAAATTTATAGTGAAATCTATACACAGCAGACTACTGATAATGCTGACTTTGATAAAAAAGGAGGTGTACAGTAATGGCAGAAAAAGTGAAAGAATTTAAAGGAATGCGTGGAGGCGCAAGAGGACCGAGACCAAAAGTGGAAAACCCGATGAAAACTGTTTCCAGACTGCTTCGGTTTATGGGAAAGCATTATGCAGTTCATTTGGTGATTGTATTACTTTGTATTTTAGCAAGTGTGTTTTCCAATATCCAGGGAACCTGGTTTACAAAATCCCTAGTGGATGTTTATATTAAGGGCATTTTAAATCATGAAAAGACCTTTGCTGATTTGGCACAGGCTATGACCAGGGTTGTTGTTTTTTATGGCATAGGAATCGGTGCTGCATTGATTCAGGCAGAAATTATGGTGTTTGTAACCCAGGGCACCTTAAAAGACTTGCGAAATGAAATGTTTAATCATATGCAAAGCCTTCCGGTAAAATATTTTGATACCCATAGCCATGGTGACATCATGTCCATGTTCACCAATGATATTGATACTTTAAGACAGATGATTAGTCAGTCCATGCCACAGATGATTAACAGTTTAATTACCGTTGTCAGTGTTTTGGGTTCCATGTTTGTTTTAAGTATCCCCCTGACATTGATTTCTGTTGGTATGATTGGTGTAGTGTTATTTACCTCGAAAAAGCTGACTTCCTTATCCGGAAAATACTTTGTGGCACAGCAGAAGGATTTAGGTGCTGTGAATGGTTATATTCAGGAAATGATTACCGGACAAAAAGTTGTTAAGGTTTTTTGCCACGAAGACGAGTCCATCGAAGAATTTAATCGGTTAAATGACCAGTTATGTGAATCTGCGTATAAGGCAAACAAGTTTGCCAATGTTTTGGCACCAACCAATGCTCAGCTTGGAAATGTGAGTTATGTACTTTGTGCTTGTTTAGGAGCAGTGCTTGCCATTGCTCATCCATTAGGATTTTCCATGACAGCCGGTGCGTTAATCAGTTTTCTGACATTTAATAAGCAGTTCTCACAGCCAATTAATCAGATTACCATGCAGATTAACAGTATTGTTATGGCGATTGCCGGCGGAGAACGTATTTTCAAATTACTGGACGAAGAACCGGAAGTGGACGATGGATACGTTACTTTAGTTCGTGCTAAGAAAGAAGGAGACCGTCTGGTGGAATGCAAGGAACGTACCGGAATTTGGGCTTGGAAGCATTTCCATAAGGATACCGGTGAAACCACTTATGTGGAAATGAAAGGTGAAATTGTCTTTAACGGTGTTGATTTTGGATATAACGATGAAAAGATTGTTCTTCATGATGTGAAGATGTATGCGAATCCTGGAGAAAAGATTGCTTTCGTTGGTTCTACCGGTGCAGGAAAGACAACCATTACGAACCTGATTAACCGATTCTATGATATTCAGGATGGAAAAATCCGATATGATGGAATTAATATCAATAAAATTAAAAAGTCAGATTTAAGAAAATCTTTGGGAATGGTTTTGCAGGATACCCATTTGTTTACCGCAACAGTTATGGAAAATATCCGCTACGGAAATCTGGAAGCTACGGATGAAGAAGTCATTGCTGCAGCAAAGCTTGCTAATGCTGATAGTTTTATTCGGCAATTACCGGAAGGATATAACACCATGTTGACCGGTGACGGAGGAAACTTAAGTCAAGGACAGAGACAGTTGTTGTCTATTGCCAGAGCAGCTGTTGCAAATCCACCGGCATTGATTCTTGATGAAGCAACATCTTCCATTGATACCAGAACAGAGCGTATGGTTCAGGAAGGAATGGATTCCTTAATGAAAGGACGTACCACTTTTGTTATTGCCCATCGATTATCAACAATTAAAAATAGTGATTGCATTATGGTGTTAGAACAAGGTAGAATAATAGAGCGTGGAAGTCATCAGGAATTGATGGAAGCGAAAGGTACATATTACCGTTTACAGACAGGAAATTAAAATCAGGAGGATGAACGAAATGAAAAAAATCAGTACAGATAAGGCACCTGCTGCCATTGGACCATATTCACAGGGAATTATTACAGGGAATCTTTTATTCTCATCAGGTCAGATTGCGTTAGATCCGGCTACAGGAGAAGTTGTAGGAGCTACTATTGAAGAACAGACTGAACAGGTGATGAAAAATCTTGGAGCTTTGTTGGAAGAAGCAGGTTCCTCTTATGAAAAAGTTGTAAAAACAGTCTGCTTCCTGGATGATATGGGAGACTTTGCAGCGTTTAATGAGATTTACGGAAAGTATTTTACAGAAAAGCCAGCTAGAAGCTGTGTGGCAGTAAAAACACTTCCAAAGAATGTTCTTTGTGAAGTAGAAGTAATTGCTGAGGTGTAAACATGATTGATCAGAAGCATTTGGAAGTGACAAGTTATGACGGAGAAGGATATTTACCGTTAATAGATTTTGAAAGCTGGAGAGTTGCAGAACTCCGTTATTGCGAGGAATTGGAAGTGGATTTATTAAAGGATATGCAAAAGCACGATGAATCCGATGAAGTTTTCGTTCTTCTTGCAGGAGAATTTACCCTCTTCTTAGGTGGACAGGGGGATACCATTGGCGAAATCGAAGCGGTAAAACTGGAACCATTGAAGCTATATAATGTAAAAAAAGGTACCTTCCATACCCATACTCCGGAAAAAGGCTCCACTGTATTAATTGTGGAAAACAGAAATACCTGTGATGATAATTCACCAAAGGTAAAATTGACTCCGGAACAGAAGGCAACCATTAAAAAATTATATGATGCGTTATAGACGAGGTATACTGACGATAAGCCGGAGAGATTCCTGTAATCTCACGGCTTTTCGTATGTATCTGCAGAACGAAAACTAGGTGGATGTGCCATGCGGGGCGACCTTGTTGGAGATATAAGAGGTTTATATGAGATTAGATAAATATTTGACTACCATGGGCATTGGATCCCGTAGTCAGGTAAAAGAATATATCAAAAAGGGAAAAGTGAAGATTAATGGTGAAATTTTAAAGAAGCCTGAGTACCATGTTAATGAAGAAAATGATATAATAGAATTTCAGGGGATAAATTTAGAATATAGTAAATTTTACTATTATATGCTTCATAAGCCGGCAGGTTACTTAAGTGCCGTGAAGGATAATCATTGTAAAACGGTTCTGGATTTATTGGATGTCACGCCGAAAGACGGCCTATTCCCTGTTGGCAGACTGGATAAGGATACCGAGGGACTTCTTTTAATTACCAATGATGGTGCGTTATCCCATGAATTGTTATCGCCCAGAAAACATGTGGAAAAGAAATATTATGTGGAACTGGATGGAGCACTAACGGAAGCTGATGTTGAGCAGTTCCAACAAGGTCTAGATATTGGAGAGAAAAAACTAACGAAACCGGCCAAATTGGAATTGTTAGATGATTGTCAAAAAGCTTATATTACGATTACGGAAGGAAAGTACCATCAGGTGAAACGGATGTTTCGTTCCATTGGCCTTACCGTAACCTATTTAAAACGAATTTCCATGGGAAGTTTGATTTTAGATGAATCTTTGGAAAAAGGGGCGTATCGTCCACTGACAAAAGCGGAAATTGAGGATTTAAGATGCAACAAATAGAAATCAATGCCAATGAAGCAGGACAACGATTTGATAAATTTTTAATGAAGTATTTCAAAGAAGCCGGGTCCGGATTTATTTACAAAATGCTTCGAAAAAAGAATATTACCTTAAACGGAAAAAAGAGCGATGGGAAAGATAAACTTAATCAGGGAGATGTGGTAAAGATATTTATGGCCGACGAGACCATTGCAAAATTTCGTGGCCTTTTCACTGTGGAACTGGCAGATTATATTCCCTTGGATGTGGTATATGAAGACGACAATGTTCTGATTATCAATAAACCATCCGGAATGCTAAGCCAGAAGGCAAAAGATACGGATGTATCAGCCAATGAATATATTATTTCCTATCTGGTTCATGAAGGGGTATTATCCATGGAGGAGTTGGCAACCTTTAAACCGTCAATCTGTAATCGTTTGGACCGAAATACCAGCGGTTTACTAGTGGCTGGTAAATCTCTTTTGGGGTTACAGGTTCTTTCGGAAATGTTTAAGAACCGAACTATGGATAAGTATTATCTTGCCGTTGTAGCCGGGAGTGTGACCGAGTCCATGAAAATTAGCGGTTACTTAAATAAAGATGAGAAGACCAATAAGGTTACGGTTTCTCAAATACCGGAAGATGGAAAAAAGATTGAAACTGAATATGAACCATTGAAAAGAATGAATCAGATTACCTTGTTAAAAGTGAAACTGATTACCGGAAAACCACATCAGATTCGAGCGCATCTTGCGTCGGTGGGTCATCCGATTATCGGAGATTATAAATATGGAATGTTGAATATAAATCAGCAATATAAAGAACAGTTTGGAATCACGGATCAAATGCTTCATGCATGGAAACTGTGTTTTGGAGTCATGCCGGAAGGATTCAAGAATTTAGAAAAGAAAGAAATTGTAGCAGCATTACCGGATACCTTTGTTAAGGTTTGTGGTGATGAGATAAAGGATTAGTTATGGGTACATGGAATTCCAGAGGACTGAGAGGTTCTGTTTTAGAAGAAATGATAAATATGACCAATGAGCATTATCGTGAGAAAGGTTTAGCTTTGATTCAAAAGATTCCTACACCGATCACTCCGGTAAAAATCGACCAGTCTACCAGACATATTACGCTGGCATACTTTGAAAAGCAGAGTACTGTGGATTACATTGGTGCGGTTCAGGGAATTCCGGTTTGTTTTGATGCAAAAGAATGTGCCTCAACAACTTTTCCGATGATGAACATCCATGAACATCAGATTCAGTTTATGGAAGATTTTGAGAAACAGGGAGGCATTTCGTTTATTCTCTTATTTTATTCTAAACGAAACGAAACCTATTATATCCCTTTTTCTGACATCAAGCGATTTTATGATCGAAGTATTGAAGGGGGAAGAAAAAGCTTTACTTATGAAGAAATAGATAAAACTTTTCTGATGAAATCGGCTCCCGGAGCATTGATTCATTACCTGAAAGGGGTTCAGTTGGATTTAGAGCGAAGAGCATAGGAGAAAGGTTTGACTTTTTATAAATTCTATTGTATACTCTAGTTCAACTTGCTAACAAGGTAGCAAATTAGCACTTTAATTCGATAAAGCGAAAGAGGTATCAAATGAGCAAAGTATTATTACATACTCCTGAAGGAGTAAGAGACGTATACGGAAAAGAATGTTCCGTGAAATTAACTTTAGAAAACAAAATCAATCAGGTGTTTAATCGTTTTGGATATCATAACATACAGACACCAACGTTTGAATTCTTTGATATATTTAGTAAGGAGCGTGGCTCTGTAGCATCAAAAGACTTGTATAAGTTCTTTGACCGCGAAGGAAATACCCTTGTATTAAGACCGGATATGACACCGTCCATTGCAAGAATGGTTGCAAAATATTATATGGATGCCAGTACACCGGTTAAATTGTGTTACAATGCAAACACTTATATCAATAATTCTGAATTACAGGGAAAATTAAAGGAAATCACGCAGCTAGGTTGTGAACAGATTAATGATGATTCCGTGGAAGCAGATGCTGAAATGATTGCATTGGTTTCTGAATCCTTGCGGGCCGCTGGCTTAAAAGAATATCTTGTGGAAATTGGTCATGCTGATTTTTATAAGGGATTGCTTCAGGATTGTGGCTTAGATGAAGAAACAGAAGAAGAACTTCGCATCCGAATTGAAAATAAGAATGATTTTGGTGTGGAAGAATTATTAGATGAACACGGAGTAAAAGGGGAAGCGAAAGAAGCATTGTTAAAGCTCCCTGCATTATTTGGCTCTGTTGATGTTTTGGAAACAGCTAAGAAACTGACTTCAAATGAAACAGCGTTGAACGCTATCGAGCGTCTGGAAGAATTATATTCTATTTTAGAAGATTACGGTGTTGCAAAATACATTAGTTTTGATTTAGGAATGGTAAGTAATTATAAGTACTATACCGGAATTATTTTTAAAGGCTATACCTACGGCTCCGGAAATCATATCGTAACCGGAGGTCGTTACGATAAACTTTTGGGACAGTTTGGAAAGAATGCAGCTGCCATCGGTTTTGCCATTTATATGGATCAGATTATGATTGCACTAGCTTCTGAAGATATTCGTAAAAATTATGACTATTCCTTCCGTGTTGTTATTTATGAACCGGAATTTAGAAAATATGCTTTACAACTTGCAACGGATTATCGAAACCAGGGGATTAACACGGAATTAATTTCCAAGAAAGCAGACATTTCCATTGAAGACTATGTTAAGGCGAAGAAGGAAGATGGTGCTTCCTGTGTGACATACGTTTCAAAAGACGGAGCAACAGAAATTTAAGCAGTTTATTGTAATGGATTAAAATCCTAAGCATAATAGATGAGGAGAAGAAAATGAGATATTTAACATTTGCTTTAGCAAAAGGAAGACTTGCGAAAACAGCGATGAAAATGTTTGAAGAAATTGGGATTGAATGTGAGGAAATGAAAGATGAAAAAACGAGAAAGTTAATTTTCGTCAATGAAGAACTGAAGTTGAAATTTTTCCTTGCAAAAGCCAGTGATGTTCCTACATATGTGGAATATGGTGCTGCAGACATCGGTATTGTTGGAAAAGATACCATTTTAGAAGAAGATAGAAATTTATATGAAGTATTGGATTTAGGATTTGGAAAGTGCCGGATGTGTGTTTGTGGTCCGGAATCAGCTAGAGAATTATTGAAAAATCATGAAATGATTCGTGTGGCATCCAAGTATCCTAAGATTGCCAAGGATTACTTCTACAATAAAAAGCATCAGACTGTGGAAATGATTAAGTTAAACGGTTCCGTGGAGCTGGCTCCAATTGTTGGCCTTTCTGAAGTGATTGTAGATATTGTGGAAACTGGAACCACTTTGAAAGAAAATGGTTTGGGCGTATTAGAAGAAGTGTGTCCATTATCTGCCAGAATGGTAGTAAATCAGGTCAGTATGAAAATGGAAGATGAACGAATTCGAAAAATCATCACTGATTTAAAAGCGAAAATCGAAGAAAAATAAGAGGTGAAACTATGAGAATTGTAAAATTAGATGAACAGTCAAAAAAGAATCTTTTGGATGACTTATTAAAGAGAAGTCCGAATAACTATACAGAATATGAAAACACCGTTGCGGATATTTTATCCAATGTTAAGAAAAACGGAAATCAGGCAATTTTTGAATATACAAAGAAGTTTGACAAGGCTGATATTAATGCGGAAAATATTCGTGTAACGGAAAACGAAATTAAGGAAGCTTATGAACTGATTGAAGACAAGGAGTTAATCGGCGTTATCAAGCGTTCCAAAGAAAATATTCGTGCTTACCATGAAAAACAGAAGCAATACAGCTGGTTTGATTCGAAACCGGACGGTTCTATTTTGGGTCAGAAGGTTACTGCAATCAGTAAAGTTGGTGTTTATGTTCCAGGAGGAAAAGCAGCTCTTTCTTCATCAGTTTTAATGAATGTAATTCCAGCAAAGGTTGCCGGTGTAGAAGAACTGGTTATGTGTACCCCTCCGGGAAAAGATGGAAAGATTAATCCGGCGATTCTTGTTGCAGCAAATGAAGCAGGGGTGGATGTGATTTATAAGGTTGGTGGTGCTCAGGCGATTGCTGCCATGGCTTATGGAACAGAATCCGTACCGAAGGTTGATAAGATTGTAGGACCTGGAAATATCTTTGTGGCCTTGGCAAAAAAAGCTGTATTTGGTTATGTAGGCATTGATTCCATTGCCGGACCAAGTGAAATTCTTGTGATTGCCGATGAAACTGCAAATCCTAGATATGTGGCAGCCGACTTACTTTCACAGGCAGAACATGATGAATTGGCATCAGCCATTTTATTGACTACCAGTGAGAAACTGGCAAAGGAAGTTTCCGATTATGTGGATTTATTCGTTTCTAAACTGAATCGTAAGGAAATTTTAGAAAAATCTTTGGAAAATTATGGATATATTTTAGTAACAGATACCATGGAAGATGTGATTGATGCAGCCAATGAAATTGCATCTGAACACTTGGAAATTGTGACAGCTAATCCGTTTGATGTGATGACCAGAATTAAGAATGCAGGAGCGATTTTCCTTGGAGAACACAGTTCGGAACCATTAGGAGATTATTTTGCAGGACCAAATCACGTACTTCCGACCAATGGAACAGCAAAATTCTTCTCTCCATTGAGTGTGGATGATTTCATTAAGAAATCCAGCATTATTTCCTTCTCGAGAGAAGCATTAGAACCTTTGAGCGGAGATATTCAGAAGTTCGCAAAGGCAGAAGGGTTAACTGCACATGCAAATTCCATTCGCGTGAGATTTGAAGATAACGATGATAATGTAAATTAATGCAGTCAGAAAGGAGAACTCTATGAGCAGAATCGGAGAGTGTAAAAGAAATACTTCAGAGACACAGATTGAAGTATCCATCAATTTAGATGGAAAAGGTGATTCTGAAGTAAGTACAGGAATTGGCTTTTTAGATCACATGCTGATAAGTTTTGCAAAGCATGGGTTATTTGATTTAAAGGTAAAGGTGACCGGAGATTTATATGTGGATTGTCACCATACCATTGAAGACACAGGAATTGCTTTAGGTGTTGCTATTCGCAAGGCTTTAGGCGAGAAAAAATCAATCAAGCGTTATGGCTCTGCAATCCTGCCAATGGATGAGTCTCTTGTAATGTGCGCGTTGGATTTATCCGGTAGACCGTATCTGGTATTTAAGGTTGATTTCACAACGGACCGTGTGGGATATTTTGACACGGAAATGGTGAAGGAATTCTTCCACGCTGTAACTTATGCAGTCGGAATGAACCTCCACATTAAAATGTTGGAACCGGGAAATAATCATCATATGATTGAAGGAATATATAAGGCCTTTGCGAAAGCATTGGATCAGGCAACAATAATTGATGACAGAATCACAGATGTTCTGTCCACGAAAGGAACGTTATAATGGCTAAATTTAGATTAATGCCATCCATCTATTTATTTAATGGAGAGATGGTAGATAAAGATACAAAAGAAAAAATCGGAGATGGTGATGCAGTAGCTCAGGCAATTTTATTAAACAACCTGGGAGCTGATGAATTATTGATTTTCGATTTATCTTCTACAGATGAAGAACACGAAAAAAACATCAGCACCATGATTAAAATCTCAGATGAAGCAGATATTCCTACGATTGTTGGAGGAAATATTAAACGTCTGGAAGACGTGAAGAAATATTTATATAGTGGTGCAAAAAAAACATTTCTTGATACAGCAAAGGAAAGTAACCGTGACTTAGTAAAAGAAGCGGCAGAACGTTTTGGAGGCGATAAGATTGCTGTATTGATCCATGACGATTTTGACTTTTCCAAAGTGAAACAGTTAAAATATGATGGTGCTTCTTTGGTAATTGCAGAGAACTGTGCCCGTCAATGTTTTGGTCAGGGAATCCGTGTGGTTTCTTACAATGCTGGAATTGAACCTGCCGAATATGTGGAAATGGGAATTGGAGAAAAAGTTTATGGTATTTCTGATGTTTCTATGGATGAAACCTATGATTATCAGAAAATAAAAAACGATTTATACAAAAACGGTGTATCCACCAATGTGTTTGTACCGAAATTCCAGTTTTCTGATTTAAAGACCAATGCAGATGGAATGATTCCGGTGATTGTACAGGATTACAAGACAAATCAGGTGTTAATGCTTGCTTATATGAATGAAGAAGCATTTAATCTTACTATTGCAACAGGAAAGATGACTTATTACAGCAGAAGCCGTGATGAGATTTGGGTAAAAGGAGAAACATCCAGTCACTATCAGTATGTGAAGGAGTTGTCTGTGGACTGTGACTTAGATACCATGCTTGCGAAAGTTCATCAGATTGGTGTTCCATGTCACACCGGGGCAGAAACTTGTTTCTTCAATGAAGTTGTAAAGAAAGACTATGAAGATACAAACCCGATGAGAGTCTTTGAAGATGTATATAATGTCATTCTCGACAGAAAAGAACATCCGAAGGAAGGTTCTTATACCAATTATCTTTTCGACAAGGGAATTGATAAGATCCTGAAAAAAGTAGGGGAGGAAGCTACAGAAATTGTTATTGCAGCAAAAAATCCGGATCCTCAGGAAATTAAATATGAAATTTCTGACTTCTTATACCATGTCATGGTATTGATGGCAGAAAAAGGCGTAAACTGGAAAGAAATCATTAAAGAATTATCCAGAAGATAAAAATAAAAAAGTTAATCCCTGCATTGGAAATCAGTGCAGGGATTTTTAGGTTACAATTTAGTCGTCCGGATAAATGATTTGCTTTTGTTCCCGTTTCCGAATTAAACGAATGTAATCCTGAATGGAATTCAGTGGTTGTTCTGTTTCTATTCCGGTAAAAACTATGTCGTGATGATGATTATCGGAACCACAGGTAGTTGGAAGGTCATATTCCTTAGCGTACATATATGCTTTTCGGTTTTCTGATTCGTAATTACCGGCATTAAAGATTTCTACACCGTGAACAAGTTTTGGAAACAAGCGAATCTTTGGAATATATGGACGATCCCGAAAAGGATGCGCATGGATGACCATTCCTCCGTTTTTATCTACTTCATGAAATTGTTGTTCTAAAGTCCAATGTTCCATTTCCGGATGTTTCAGTAACCATTCTTTATCCAATCCATAAATTAAAAAGTCCTGTCCGTCATAGGTTTCTTCCCATCCAAAAAATACTTTTAAACCAATCTCATCACCACATTGTTTTGTTTTTTCATAACCGGAACAAAAGGTGTTAATTCGTTCTTCCCAGGAAAGATTTTTAGGAACTAAACATGTTTTTCCGCGAAAAAAGTGATTGGTAATAATAATTCCGTCGTATCCGGCCTCTTTAAATGCTACGGCCTGATAGATACCGGAAGCAGAGGCACAACCGCTAACATCAGCCGTATGAATATGTGTATCATATTTAAACATCATTCACTCCATATTGATTGTAAAAATCGTCATATTATAGTATTATTATTGTGTATGCCTAAATTATATCACAAATTAAAAATTAAGGAAAATGGATATGAAAAAAGGAATCTTTTTTGATTTGGACGGTACCCTTTGGGATGCTGTGGAAAATATAACAAATTCATGGAATGAGGAACTGAAACGATTAGGATATGAGGTTTCTCTGACTCCATCACAGTTACAAAAAGAGATGGGAAAGCTGATGGAAGATATTGCAGACAGTGTCTTTCCGATGATTAATGTTTCAACGCGCTATGATGTTCTTCAAAAATGCATGGATTATGAAATGGAATATCTGGCAAAGAATGGTGGAAATTTATACGATGGTGTGGAAGAAACCTTAAAAAAACTGAGCAAGGATTATTGCCTGGCTGTTATTAGTAATGGTCAGGAAACTTATGTAAAAGGGTTTCTGGAATATTATCATTTTGAAAAGTATTTTGATGATTATGAGGAAGCTGGAAGAACCGGTAAACCAAAGGATGAGAATATAAAACTGGTTGCAGAACGGAATCAGGTTGATACGGTTTATTATGTCGGAGATATTTTAGCTGATATGGTATCAGCGGAGGCTGCAGGTGCGACTTTTATCCATGCTGCATACGGATTCGGAACAGTTCCGGAGAATCGCCTGAAAATCCAAAGCATTCGGGAATTGCCGGAATTGATGAAATCACTATAAAAACAAGTTGGAGAAAAGAATGAGAAAACTTGCCTTATCGGATGAAATTTTATTGAAAATAGAAAAACCTGCCAGGTATATTGGAAATGAAGTCAATATGGTAGTGAAGAACCCGGAAGATGTAGATGTACGTTTTGCTATGTGCTTTCCGGATGTTTATGAAATTGGAATGTCCCATCTGGGAATTCAGATTATATATGATATGTTGAATAAAAGAGAGGATGTTTTCTGTGAACGTGTCTATTCTCCGTGGGTAGATTTGGATCAAATCATGCGGGAACAGAAGATTCCTTTATTTGCCATAGAATCTCAAGAACCTATTAGTAAATTTGATTTCTTGGGAATTACATTGCAATATGAAATGTGTTACACGAATATACTTCAGGTATTAGACCTGGGAAATATTCCATTGAAAGCGATTGATCGTGGGGAAGATGATCCTATTGTTATTGGCGGAGGACCTTGTACCTATAATCCGGAACCAATCGCAGATTTTTTTGACCTCTTTTACATTGGTGAAGGGGAAACTGCTTATGATGAGTTGATTGATTTATATAAGGAAAATAAGAAACGTGGCGGAAGCAGAAAAGACTTTCTGGAAATGGCTGCAAAGATTGAATGTATCTATGTACCACAGTTTTATGATGTGACCTATCAGGAAGATGGAACCATTAAGGAAATGAGAAAGACTAATGATGCTGCCAGGGATTCTGTGAAAAAGCAGATTGTTATTGATTTTGAAAAAGTTTCCTATCCTGAAAAACCACTGGTTCCCTTTATTAAGGTGACGCAGGATCGTTGTGTTCTGGAGATTCAGCGAGGATGTATCAGAGAATGTCGTTTTTGTCAGGCAGGATCTGTGTATAAACCATTGCGTGAAAAGAGCCTGGAGCGTTTGAAGTATCTAGCAAAAACTATGCTTGCATCCACCGGACATGAAGAAATTTCTCTGAGTTCTTTAAGTACCAGTGATTATACGGAATTAAACGAATTAATGGACTTCCTTTTGGAAGAATGTAAAAATAAAAAGATTAATATTTCTTTACCATCTCTTCGAATTGACGCCTTTTCTCTGGATGTTATGAGTAAGGTACAGGATGTTAAGAAAAGTTCCATTACGTTTGCTCCGGAAGCAGGAACCCAAAGGATGAGAAACGTCATTAACAAAGGTTTGACGGAAGAAGATATTTTATCCGGTTGTGAACAGGCCTTTAAGGGTGGATGGAATAAAGTGAAATTTTACTTCATGCTGGGACAGCCGAATGAGACAGAAGAAGATGTGGATGGCATCATGGATTTGTGCGAGAAAATTGCGGAATTGTATTATGAAACAGTTCCGAAGGAAAAAAGAAATGGAAAATGTCAGATTACTGCCAGTACTTCCTTCTTTGTTCCCAAGCCGTTTACGCCGTTCCAGTGGGCTCCGATGTGTACTGCCAAGACATTTTTAGAAAAGGCGAAACGCGTTAATGATAAAAGAAAGACTTTACTCAATCAAAAGAGTATTAAGTATAACTGGCATGAATCGGATATTAGTGTATTAGAAGGTTTACTTGCCAGAGGAGACCGTCGTCTGTGTGACTTGATTCTGTATATTTATGAGCATGGCGGTATTTATGATGCCTGGTCTGAATTCCATAATCAGGAATTATGGGAGGAGGCTATTCGTGTGAACAATGTGGACGTTGATTTTTATGTTACAAGAGCACGAGGGGAAGATGAAATACTTCCTTGGGATTTTATTGATATTGGTGTCACAAAAAAATTTCTTCTTCGTGAATGGCATAATGCTATGGAAGAAAAGGTTACTCCGAACTGTCGTATGAAATGTTCCGGATGTGGTGCTGCCCGTTTTGGAGGAGGTATTTGCTATGAAAATTAGAGTCCGTTTTTCAAAACAGGGTATGATGAAATTTATCGGCCATTTAGATATGGTTCGTTATTTTCAGAAAGTTCATCGCCGTGCAAATGTGGATGTGGTTTATTCGGAAGGATTTTCTCCACATCAGAAAATGTCCTTTGCTTCCCCATTAAGTGTGGGGTTGTTGAGCAGAGGAGAGTATTATGATTTAGAAGTGGCATCCACTGAAAGTACAGCAGAAATGCTTCAAAAAATCAATGCACAGAATGTGGAAGGTATTGAAGTATTGAGTTATAAATTATTGCCGGATACGGCGAAAAACTGCATGTCCATTGTGGCTGCTGCAGACTATTTGGTACATATTCCGTTTTCGCAGGAACAACTTCAGGAATATATGAACCAAGAGGAAATTCTTGTTTTGAAAAAAACAAAGAAAAGCGAAAAGATGGTTGATATTCGACCAATGATTTATGAATTGAAAGCAGCATCTGACGGAGTATTCATGAAAGTGGCCCAGGGAAGCGCGGCAAACCTAAAGCCGGATTTGGTGATGAAGAGTTTATATGATTTTTGTGGCAAGGAAATGCCAGGAAATCTTTTGTATGAACGATTGGATATGTATTGTTTAGAGGGAGAAACTTTAGTTTCGCTGGATAGCATCGGACAGGATATTGCATAAGGATTGAGAACGAGGAAAAGACATGGGACAGAAATTCATTATTTCAGATTTTTATAAAAACCATCTGTTGGGGTTTCAACTTTCGGATGGTACGGTTCATAAAATCGTGGATCTGGCAGATGAAAACATTGTCGGAAATATTTATTGTGGACATATCATTGATGTGGTGAAAAACATTGATGCAGCTTTTGTCCAAATAGGGAGTCAAAAAGGTTTTCTTTCCACAAAAAAAATGAAACAAAAGGTTCAGTGCGGGGATAAAGTTTTAGTACAGGTGGAATATGATGCTATTAAAACGAAAGATTATGGTTTGACTACGAATCTTTCTCTTCCAGGAACTTCGTTGGTTCTGACCGTCGGAAGTCCTGCGATTTCTATTTCAAAAAAGATTCAGGATGAGGATAAAAGAACTGAATTAAAGGAATGGATGAAAAAGTATCGCAATGATGATTATGGATTTATTATAAGAACTCAGAGTCAGTCCATGACGAAAGAACAAATTTTACAGGAAGCCGATCAGTTGATAGAGCGACTAGAGACAATCCGCAAGAAATTTTCCTATTCCAGGCCGAAGGAATTGTTATGGAAAGAGAATAAGATGGTAACGCAGACTAAAAGTTTTTTGGAACAGCATTCCGGTGAAATCATTACAGACAATTCTTTGGTTGCAGAACAACTAAAGGAACATAGAATTGCATTTCGTTTTTTCGAAACAGGAAAAATCAGCTTGTATAACTTATATCGATTAGATCAAGTTGTGGAACAGTGTCTTAGTAAAAAGGTTTGGTTAAAATCCGGTGCGTATTTGATTTTCGATTATACCGAAGCTCTAACGGTTGTGGATGTGAATTCCGGAAAAGCAGAAATTAAGGGGGATAAGGAAAACGTCATTTTTCAGATTAATCAGGAAGCTGTATGGAAGATTGCGGAACAAATGGAACTTCGAAATTTATCAGGCATCGTCTTGGTTGACTTCATTAATATGAAAAATGAAAAGCATAAAGAAAAAATTTTAGATTTGTTGAATCAGATTTTAAAGTCCCAAAGTGTTTTTTGTAAAGCCTATGGTTTTACAAGGCTGGGACTAATGGAAATCTCAAGGAAGAAAAAGGACAAGCCTTTTCATGAAATTGTATAAGGAATTAAGGAGGAATAAATCATGTGGAAGAAGAAAAGTTATTTTCTGTTAGTTGCGGTGTTGATGATGCTTTCATGTACTGCTTGTGGTGGTAAGGATTCCTCCTCAAAAAAGGAAAAAAATGATAATAATTCCGCGAAACAAGTGGATTTATCCTGGTATATTAATTTTTCCTGGTTTAACAGTGGCTGGGGAAAGAACATGGTGTCAAAAGCCATTACAGAGAAAACCGGCTGTGATATTAATTTTGTAGTTCCTACAGGAGATCCGAATGAAAAATTAGATTCCATGATTTCTTCGGGTACACTTCCTGATTTAATCACTTTGGGATGGTGGGAACCTGAAATTAGTCAGATGGTAAGCAATGGCGATGTATATGCCTTGGATGAATTGGCAGATCAGTATGATCCTTATTTTTATGATGTTGCGAATAAACAAGTGGTACGTTGGCATTCTGCTGAGGATGGTCATTTATATCAATATCCGAATTCTGCATGGTCGCCATCTGATTACGAGCAGTATGATAACCTGCCTTCGAACCAGACCTTTATGGTGCGAAAAGATATTTATGAAGCGATTGGTTCCCCGGATATGACAACGCCGGAGGGATTTATTGCTGCTGTGGAGAAAGCCCATAAAATGTTTCCTGAAGTGGATGGCAAAGAACTGATTCCGATTGGCTGTACGGAATTTGGTGATATTGGGTGTGATTCCTTTGATAATTATTTAATGAATTTCCTTGCCGTTCCTTATGTGGATGAGAATGGAAATGCAATAGACCGATATTTATCAGAAGACTTGATTGTTTGGCTGAAGGCATTTCGTAAGTTAGGAGAAGAAGGTCTTTTAAAAGATGAAATCTTTATTGATACAAGAACCCAGATGTCTGAAAAAATAGCAAACGGACAGTATTTTTGCATGATTTATCAGTATACTGATATGTCCGACCAGCAAAAAGAGTTATATAATAAAGATCCAAACAGTATTTATATGGCTGTAGATGGTCCGAAAAATCGGAAAGGTGATGATTATACATTACCTGGAACAGGAATTAATGGTTGGACAGTAACTCTTGTTTCAAAGAACTGTGAACATCCGGATGCTGCCATTAAACTGATCACGTACTTAATCAGTGAGGAAGGACAGCGAATGACCTGGCTTGGTGTAGAAGGAAAGACATGGGATTATGATGCAGATGGAGTACCCCGTTTTCATAAAGATATTTTAGAATTGTTAAATTCTGATAGACAAAAATTTGATGAATTATATGGAGCAGATTCCTGTTATTGGATGTTCCAAAATGATGTATTGGCAAAACAGTGGCTGGGAGATGATGAAAATGATCCAACGACCCAGTTGAAGCAGTGGACTTATCCATATGTAGTATATAATGGACAATACACAATTACTTTTGATCCGGAATCTGAGGTTGGACAGATTAAGTCAAAAGCGGATGCACTGTGGGGAGACACGCTTCCGAAATTATTGCTGGCTAAAAGTGATAAGGAATTTGACGAAATATTCCGTGGATTTAAAAAGAAACGTTATTCCTTAGGCTACGACAAGGTATTAGCTGCCTTAACGAAGCAAATGAAGGAGAATATGAATAAATTAGGGTTAGATTAATTATGAATGAAGAAAAAAAGAAAAAGAAGTCACACCTTTCCCTAGGACAAAAGGTTACTTCGTTAATTGTTTCCACAATGGTCTTTTGTGCAATGCTATGGACTGTTGTTATGTTTGTGAATATGGCAAGAAATGCCAAGGACAACGCGTTAATTGAGGAACGTGCCTTTATTAATTCAGTGCAATCAGATATTAATAGTGTAGAAGAAGTCTGCAATCTTGCTAAGCAGATGATTTCACAAAACGCTTCCATTGTAGGTTATATGGAAGCAGTAAAAACAGGTAAGGATTTAAGCACTGTGGAAAAAATTGATTTTTATAACACAGAACTGGCGCATATTGATAATATGACGAATCTGAATCCGTACCTTTATCAGCTAAGATTATTTGTTAATGCGGATGTTACGGAAAAGAAACCTTGTTTTTACCGTATTGACAGGTTAGAAAATATGACCTGGTATGGGAAATATCAGGATGATTCCTGGGTGATGAATTATTATGACACCGCCTTTGCTGATGGAACTAACCACAATACCAAATTAGCGGGACTGATTAAGAATATTTATGATAATCATGATCATCTTTTGGCTGTGTTGGAAGTTTCCACCGATATTGAAAATCTGATTCCGAATTTTTATAAAACAGAGAATGGAGAATGGAACCTTTTTATCAATGAAAAGAATCAGATTGTTTGTTCTGACGAAAATGAAGCATTTTTAGAAGCACATAAGGAGGAAATCCTTAAGTATTTGAAATATAAGGACGAATCAAATTACTTGTCATTTATGGGGGAAGATGCCATTGTCTCAACGATGGAAATGGATTCGTTAAAGGGGACATATGTTCATATTGCCTTGACGGAAAAAATGGTACAGTCTTATTACCGGAGTCAGATTCCCTATATATTGGTTGTGATTTTTTCTATGATTATCTTTTCCGGTTTGGTTATTTTCCTGATTCGTCACATTTTTAGACGGTTTAACACCTTAACTTCTTCTGTTAATAGAATTAAGAACGGGGAACACATCCTTCTTCCGGATGAGGGAGATGATGAAATTACAGATATGGCTCGACAGATTAATGATATGGTCCGTTCTCTGGAAAAGTTAAACAAGGAAACTGTGAAAAACGAACTATTAATGAAAAATACAGAAATCAAGGCATTGCAGAACCAAATCAATGCTCATTTCATGTATAATGTTTTGGAGACTATCAAAATGCTTGCGGAAATCAAGGAAGATTACGAAATTTCCGATGCAGTAACATCCCTGGGAGAAATGTTCAGATATTCTGTTAAATGGAGCTCAGGTATGGTAGAATTAAAAGAAGAGATTAAATACATTCGAAATTATCTAAATCTTTTAAATCTACGTTTTGATTATGAAATTTTCTTGTCATTAAATATTCCTCAGGAGTACATGAAGTTAAAAATCCCTAAAATGTCTTTACAGCCATTAGTGGAAAACTCTGTATATCATGGAATCGAGGATATTGCAGAAGATACATATATTTATATTAAAGTATATGAAGAAGGCGATGTAATTAGCATTGAGGTTTCTGACGCCGGAGTCGGAATGTCAGAGGAAACATTGCAGATGTTACGAAATCGTTTGAATTCTGTGGATTCTGTCAGTGAAGATAGTGATCACGGACGTGCGCTTTACAACGTAATGCAACGAATTAAAATGTATTTTGGCCCTGAATATGGCATTGAAATATATTCAAAAGAAGGAATCTACACAAAAGTTGTAATTCAGATTCCAAAGGAGAAGGAGAAAGAGGAATGAGAACACTATTATTAGTAGAAGATGAAAAACTAATAAGAAAAGGAATCCGTTCAATTATAGAACGTTCCGGTGTGGAGATTGAAGAAATTATTGAATGTCCAAACGGGGAAGAGGCATTGAAAATATTAAAGGAACGTGAAATTGATGCAATGTTTACCGACATTCGCATGCCAAAGATGGATGGGGTCACTTTGGTCAATGAAGTTCAGAAATTAGATCATAAACCTTTGATTGCTGCAATCAGCGGGTTTGATGAATTTGAATATGCAGTGGAATTACTTCGAAACGGGGTTCGGGATTATATTTTAAAACCGGTAGATCGAAATAAAATCACGAAGACTTTGGAAAGTTTCCAGAAAGAATTGGCCTTTTCAGAAACAGAGTATAATCGAAGAAAAAGAATCGCCATTCAGCAGCTTCAGTATATGCTGTTCTATGATAATGTGACTGAAGTAGAAGTAGAGAATATCTGTTGTGCAGTGCATCCGTATATGCCGGTAAACAATTTTGTGGTATTTTGCTTTGGAAATATGGACGATACAGATGACCTAACTTCTCAGGGAAAATATTATTATGTTCAAGGCGAAAACTATATGAACATGATTATTGCAGATGACCGCTATAAGTTAGAGGTGGCTGAAAAACTGAAAGGTTCCTACTACGGAATTAGTCGAAAGTACTTTAATTTTATGGATGTAAAGCAGGCGTTCTGCGAAGCTGCAAAAATGAGAAAAACAGCTTTTGAAACCTGCAACCATGTAATTGATGCCGCAACTTATAAGGAACCGGAAGCAGAATTCCAGTACGGTGTTAAGGTTATGATGCAGACTGCGAACCTGATTTGTTCTAATAAGCTGGATGAAGCTTTGGCGCAGATGCAGTTGTTTGTGGAAGGCGTAAAGGAAAGAAAATATTCTATTGATGAATTTGAAGAACAGATGGATATTATTATTTCCACAACTATGAAAGTTTATAAGAATACATTAAAAAATAAAGAAAATGAAGTTCGTGAATTATTAGATATGTTTAGTTTCCAGACCATTGATGATTATATGATGGTGGTAAATGATTGGATTAAGAACTTTAATGAATTAATTGGAACGGATGTGGACGAGCATAAGACTGGTCAGAAGATGGAAAAAGCCATCGAGTACATTAAGGAAAATTATGCGACAGATCTGAATATGGCTGTGGTATCTAATTACATTTCCATGAACTATTCATTGTTTTCATTCACATTCAAGCAGTATACAGGAACGAACTTCGTAAATTTCCTGAAGAATATTCGAGTAGGGGAAGCAAAGAAACTTTTAACTGAAACAGATATGAAGGTCAATGAAATATCAAGAGCTGTAGGATACGACCATGAAAAACACTTTATGAAGACTTTTAAAAGTATTACCGGTCTGACTCCTTCACAGTATCGTAATAATTTGGGGTGATAGAGGATGAAAAAGATTTGCTTGAATAAGAATACTATATGGAAATGGATTAAGAAAACACTGATTGCAATCATAGGAATTTCATTGATTGTTGGGCTTGGGGTATTGATTATTAATCTTATTATTGTAGGCTCCACATCGGATCAGATTCTTTCTGTGGAAGAGGCAGCAAAGAAAGATGCGGATTGTATTATTGTTTTAGGTGCCGGAGTGAAACCAGACGGTACTCCAACATGGATGTTAGAAGATCGAATTCTTGTGGGAGAAGAACTATATCAGAAGCAGGCAGCAAAGAAACTTTTGATGTCTGGAGATCATGGACTGGTTACATACGATGAGGTCAATACAATGAAAGGGTATTGCATTTCGGATGGAATTCCTTCTGAAGATATTTTTATGGACCATGCTGGATTTGAAACTTATGATACTATGTATCGTGCCAAGGAAGTCTTTGGTGCGAAGAAGGTAATCATTGTAACACAGAAATATCATCTATATCGTAGTCTTTATATTGCTAATAAACTAGGGCTGGAAGCTTATGGTGTGTCTGCAGATTTAAGAGGATATGGTTCTATGCAAACCTACAGGGAAGTTCGGGAATGGTTAGCCAGAGTAAAATCCTTTGGTAAGTGCATCCTAAAACCAGAGCCAAAGTATTTAGGGGACTTTATTGATATTAAAGCCAGCGGCGATGTGACAAATGATAAATAAAACGAAACAAACTGCTTGGTACGAATCTGTACCAGGCAGTATCTTATGTAATTTTAAAGAGGAGAGTTGAAATGGATAAGAAATCGATTGGCGAATTGCGCAGACGAATGAAAAAAGACACTTGTACCATTACAAAAATGTGTGGATGCTATGTCAACGATCAGAAAGAAAAAGTCGTAATGATTGATGAATCGTTCCTGAACTTACAGGATGAGGAATATTATAAATATATGGAAATTGCGAAAAAGGTTATGTCCACGAACCTTGGAAACAATCTTTTAGAATTAAATTTTCCACTGGATGAGGAAAAACCCGGAGGACATCAGCAGTTTCTTATGGGATTAAAGAAAAGTGCTTTAAAGGATCAGGGCTTATTAGAGAGTTTTTACGATATGATTATTGAAAAATATGATTCTCTTGGAAACTATCTGATTTTATTATTCCATGATGTCTATGATGTCATGACAAAAACTTCAGATAATAATAAATTAGATGAATCTGAGGAGATATATGAATATGTCATTTGCGCCATCTGTCCAATGATTCTTTCAAAACCGGGACTTGGTTACAATAAATCAGAAGAACGCATTGGTACTCTGAATCGGGAATGGATGGTAGGAATGCCGGAAACAGGATTTATTTTCCCGGCATTTAATGAAAGAAGTACCGATATTCATTGTGTACATATGTATTCTGCAGATTCTCAGAATCCTCATAAGGAAATGATTGAAGATATCTTAGGGTGTCGTGAGAAACTTACGTTTGCACAGAAGCAGGATGTTTTAACGGAAATGGTTCAGGACGTGGTTGCAGAAGAAGATTTAAAGGAAGTTATGCAGTCCGTGAATATTGAATTGGCACAGATTTCTGATCAGGAACCGGAATTGCAGGTAAGTGATCATCATATAAAAGAAGCCTTATCCTATGCAGGAATCCAGGAAGAAAAAGCTGAAAAAATAGGAAAAGAATATATTTCTTCCATCTCTAATCCAACAGAAGAAGACTTGCCGTTTTTAAGTGATTTAATTCCAAATACTGCAGCCAAAGCGGTGAAGGACAATAATGAGAAGATTTTACTAAAAGAAGAAATTAAGGAATTAAATCGTAAGATTTCAGAAATCACAGAAACCGGCGGGGATATTATCATTAAAGTTAACTCCGATAAGAAGGATAAAATCCGTCGGGAAAACATTAACGGAGAAAACTGTCTGGTCATTCCGGTTCGGGATGATGAAAATGTTAAGATTAATGTTTGACAAGTAATACACATCGTGTTATTATACTATGGTATGCCGCTCAGTGTGGTTATAAGTAATGCATTGCATTCACCGAAACTGGCGAGTAATGAGTAATAGGAGGTGCCCATATCATGTACGCAATTATCGCAACAGGTGGTAAGCAGTATAAAGTTTCTGAAGGAGACGTAATCAGAGTTGAAAAGCTCGGAGCAGAAGCTGATACTAAGTTTACTTTCGACCAGGTTCTTTTCGTAGGCGGTGATAATGCTAAGGTTGGAAATCCAACAGTTGCAGGTGCTTCAGTAGAAGCTACTGTTGTTGGCGATGGAAAAGCTAAGAAAATCACTGTTTATAAGTATAAGAGAAAAACAGGTTATCATAAAAAGAATGGTCATAGACAGCAGTATACAGAAGTTAAGATTGATAAGATCAATGCTTAATCAGGTGGTGTTTTATGACGAACATAACGATTTATCGCACAGAAGATACTTATCTTGGTGTTGAGGTTTCCGGTCATGCCGGATATGCCGAAGAAGGAGAAGATATTGTTTGTGCAGGGATTTCATTTTTTACCATTAATCTGATTAATTCATTAGAGCAAATTGCGGAAGATGCATTTTCTGTAAATATTGATGACAATACAGGTTATATGAAAGTTACAATGTCCTATGAGGATGATGAGGAACAATCTTATGAATCCCAGATTTTATTTGACTCCTTTCTTTTAGGAGTTGAAATGCTAGAACAAGAATATAATGAATTTGTGAAATTAGAAATTAAGGAGGTATAGCTATGTTGAAGATGAACCTTCAGTTCTTCGCCCACAAAAAGGGAATGGGTTCTACAAAGAACGGTAGAGATTCAGAATCTAAGAGACTTGGTGCTAAGAGAGCAGATGGACAGTTTGTTAAGGCTGGAAACATTCTTTACAGACAGCGTGGAACAAAGATTCACCCAGGCGTAAACGTTGGACGTGGTGGAGATGATACATTATTTGCTACTTCAGACGGAATCGTAAGATTCGAAAGAAAGGGTAGAGACAGAAAGCAGGTTTCTGTATATCCGGTAGCTGAATAATTATTATGCAGATAATTAAGGCTTCAAGTCATTTAATGATTTGGAGCCTATTCTTTTATGCAGTGGATGCAGGAGGTATTTATGTTTGCAGATTATGCAAAGATTTTTATAAAATCAGGAGCAGGCGGGGATGGACATGTATCTTTCCGTCGAGAATTATATGTTGCCAATGGAGGCCCCAACGGTGGTGACGGTGGAAAAGGTGGTGACGTAATCTTTGAAGTGGATAAAGGACTTAATACATTGTATGAATTCAGACATAAGCATAACTTCAAGGCAGAACCGGGACAAGAGGGTGGAAAACAGAATAAAACAGGAAAAAATGGTGCAGACCTTATTATAAAGGTACCGGAAGGTACCATCATTCGTGAGGCCGAAACAGGAAAGATTGTTGCTGACATGAGTGGTGATAATCAGCGTATGACAGTTCTGAAAGGTGGAAAAGGTGGAAAGGGCAATCAGCACTTTGCCACAGCCACCATGCAGGTGCCTCAGTATGCGCAGCCAGGACAGAAAGCTATGGAATTAAATGTCACTTTGGAATTAAAGAGTATTGCAGATGTTGGATTGGTTGGATTCCCGAATGTGGGAAAGTCCACGTTATTATCCCGCGTAACCAATGCAGACCCAAAGATTGCAAATTATCATTTCACCACGTTAAATCCGAACCTTGGGGTAGTGGATTTAGATGGCGGAAAAGGATTTGTTATTGCAGATATTCCTGGATTAATCGAAGGTGCATCGGAAGGTGTTGGCTTAGGACATAAATTCTTAAAACACATCGAACGAACCAAGGTTATTATCCATATGATTGATGCAGCTTCCGTGGAAGGAAGGGATCCTATTGAAGACATTAAATTGATTAATAAAGAATTGGAAGCATATAATCCGGAATTATTAACACGTCCTCAGGTCATTGCAGCCAATAAGATTGACGCAATTTATGAAGGAAATAATGAAATCATCGAAAAAATAAAGGCAGAATTCGAACCGGATATTAAAGTATTTCCTATTTCCGCCGTTAGCGGTAAGGGATTAAAGGAATTACTTTATTACGTAAAGGAATTATTGGATCAGTTTGATGATGCACCGGTGGTATTTGAGCAGGAATATAATCCGGAAGACTTCCTGGATCGTGCAGAACTTCCGTATACCGTTGAAAAACTGGAAGATGGTTTATATAGCGTGGAAGGTCCAAGAATTGAAAGAATGCTGGGATATACAAACCTGGATTCCGAAAAAGGCTTTATGTTTTTCCAGAATTTTATGAAGGACAATGGAATACTACAGGAATTAGAAGACTTAGGAATTGAAGACGGTGATACCGTAAAGATTTATGGCCATCAATTTGATTACTACAAGTAGTCAGTAACCCATTCTAATCCATAAGCGGATCAAACACTTGTGTTTGAGACCTTTTGGATTAGAATGGGTTAACTGTGGTGCTTGTCACCACAGCATGAAAATCTTTGATTTTCATGCTGACTACTTGTAGTAGCTAGCATGGAAAGTGAAAGTTTTCATGCTGACTACTTGTAGTAGTTAGCATGGGAAGTGAAAAAAATCATGCTGACTACTTGTAGTAGTTATTTTGGGATGCGTACCCTTGAAAGGAGCGTTAGAATGAACAGTAAACAAAGAGCATATTTAAGAAAAATCACAGCAATGGAACAGCCGATCTTTCAGATTGGAAAAGCTTCTGTAACACCGGAACTTACTGCAGCTATCGATGAAGCTTTAGAAGCAAGAGAAATCTTAAAAATTCACGTGTTGAAGAATTGTATGGATGACGTAAAAAGCATCGCTTATGTTTTAGCAGAGCGTACCCATTCTGAAGTGGTTCATGTGATTGGTAGAAAAATAGTATTATACCGTCCTGCCAAAGAGGAAAAGGATCGTAAAATTTTTTTGCCATAGATAGAAGGAGGCAATATGAAGATTGGAATTTTGGGTGGAACCTTTGACCCGATTCATAATACTCATATAACAATTGCGGTAGAAGCAAAAAAACAGTTTGATTTGGACAAGGTTTGGATTATGCCGACACCTTATCCACCGCATAAGGACAAAAACGCCATAACGGGAAATTTTCACAGAGTGAATATGATTAAGGCCGCTATTAAGGATTTCGACGGTCTGGAATATTCCGATGTGGAAATCACACGAAATGAAGCAACCTATACGGCAGATACCATGTTTCTGTTGAAAGAACTTTATCCGGAAGATGAATTTTATTTTATTATGGGTAGTGATTCTATAGCCTATTTCATGAATTGGTATCGACCGGATGTCATTGTGAAATATGCGAAACTTTTAGTTGTTCGAAGAAAAGATGAAAGTTCCGATAAGATGGAAGAGAAGATTCAGGAAATTGAAAATGCATTTGACATCCATGTGGGTGTAATTGCCACAGAATCTTCTGAAATATCTTCCAGTTCCATTCGAACAGAAAACTATGAAACTATTAAGAACATGGTGCCAAAAAGCGTTTATGATTATATTGTTCAGAATCAATTGTACAATAATTGTAATGTGAATAAGGCGTGGTCCGTAAATAAAATCATAGATGATTTGAAAGAGACGTTGAAAGAGTCCAGGTTTGAACACACTTTAGGCGTGGCAAAAACTGCCAAGGAAATGGCTGAATTATTTGGAGTGAACCCGAACCAGGCATACATGGCAGGGATTTTACATGATTGTGCAAAACATTTATCTGATAACGAACTCATATCTCTTTGTCAGAAGCACGATATTGAAATCACCGAAACAGAAAAAAATGCGCCATACTTATTACATGCTAAAGTAGGTGCGCTTTTTGCGGCAGAAAAATATTTTATTACGGATCAGGAAATATTATCGGCAATTACCTGGCACACTACTGGAAAAGCAGGGATGAATCCTTTGGAACAAATCATTTTCTGTGCTGATTATATTGAACCGAGCAGAGATAAACAGCCACATCTGGAAGAACTGCGGGAATTGGCAAAACACGATCTGGATCTACTGACATATCGCATCCTTGAGGATACGTTAAGTTATTTGAAAGAAAAGAATGCATCCACCATTGATTTTTATACAAGGGATGCATATGAATACTATAAAAAAATCATTGATGAGAGGTGACATATGACTTCAAAAGAATTAACAAAAATTGCTTATGAAGCATTAGATGACAAAAAGGGAAACAATATCACAGTCATTGATATTTCCGGAATTTCCATTTTAGCAGACTATTTTATTATTTGTGGTGGAAATAACGAGAATCAGCTTCATGCATTGGCAAATAATGTGGAAGAAGAAATGCATAAGGCAGGAGCTTCTCTAAAGCACACAGAAGGATATCAGAATGCTAACTGGATTTTGATGGATTTCCAGGATGTAATTGTTCATATCTTAAATGAAGAAGACCGTGCATTTTATGCATTGGAGAAAATCTGGAGTGATGGAAAAGTTATTTCACCGGAGGAATTATAATGTGGGCTTATGAAAGTGTCTTTTATCAGATATATCCCTTGGGATTATGTGGGGCACCTTTCGAAAATGATGGTGCAACAGTGCATCGAATCAGGCGACTTCATTCATGGATTCCACACATCAAGAAACTGGGGGCCAATGCAATTTATTTTTCACCATTGTTTGAATCGGATACCCACGGATATAATACGAGAGACTATCGAAAGATTGATTGCCGTTTAGGCGATAATGAGGATTTTGTGGAATTATGTAAGGATTTACACAAAAATGAAATTAAAGTGGTTTTAGACGGCGTTTTTAATCATGTGGGACGTGGTTTTCCACAGTTTCAGGATGTTATAAAGAATCGTGAGCAATCACCGTACCTACATTGGTTCTATATTAGTTTGGAAGGAAATTCAAACTACAATGACGGTCTTTGGTATGAAGGCTGGGAAGGCAATTATGATTTGGTAAAACTCAATCTTCAAAACGAAGAAGTGGTTCAGTATTTGTTGGACGCTGTTCGTTTTTGGATTGATACTTTTGATATCGATGGAATCCGTTTGGATGTGGCATATTGTCTGGATTACGAATTCTTAAAGAGACTTCGCAGACATTGTGATTCTTTAAAAGAGGACTTTTTCCTTGTTGGCGAAATGCTACACGGGGATTATAACCAGCGCATGAATGATGAAATGCTTCACTCCAGCACCAATTATGAGTGTTATAAAGGACTTCATTCCAGTTTTAATTCCATGAACATGTTTGAAATCAATCATTCTTTATTACGACAATTCGGTCCGGAAAACTGGACCCTTTATCGTGGGAAACATTTGCTGAATTTCGTGGATAATCATGATGTCACAAGAGTGGCAACCATTTTACAAAATAAGAATCATTTAAAACCAATTTATGGCTTATTGTTTGGAATGCCCGGAATTCCATGTGTTTATTACGGCAGTGAATGGGGTGTAGAAGCAGATAAATGTCAAGGAGATCCGGCACTGAGACCTGAAATTGAAGAACCGGAATGGAATGATTTGACGGATTTTATTGCCAAGCTTTCAGGAATAAAAAAGAAAGAAGCCGCACTGAATTATGGGGATTTCAGTTCCATTGTTCTGACCAATCATCAGTGCGTGTTCCGTAGAAGTTATAACGGAGAAAATTTTTATGTAGCAATCAATGCATCCGGAGAACCATACACCGCTTATTTTGGATGTGATAAAAATATGGTTACAGATTTCATTTCCGGTGCTATAATAGATATCGGCGCCGGTTTAATGATGGAACCGTATTCCGTATATTATTTGAAATAAGGCGCTGCGTAGAGAATTTTATAGAAAGGAATCAATACAATGAGTAATAATAAACCATTAGTTCCTGTAACCTTACTTACCGGTTATTTAGGAGCTGGAAAGACAACATTATTAAATCAGGTTCTTACGAATCAGAAAGGGTATAAGGTTGCCGTTATCGTAAACGATATCGGAGAAGTAAACATTGATGCATCTTTAATTGCAAAAGGTGGACAGGTTACTCAGCAGGACGAAAACCTCGTTCCATTGCAGAATGGATGTATCTGCTGTACTCTGAAGGTTGATTTAATTAACCAGATTATTGATTTGATTCGTACCGGTAGATTTGACTATATCTTGATTGAAGCAAGTGGTATTTGCGAGCCGATTCCAATTGCTCAGTCTGTAACAATGTTAGACGGTTCTTATGATAAACGTGCAAAGATTGCCCGTCTTGATAATATTGTTTCCGTTGTGGATGTTGCCAGAATGGCAGATGAATTTGGCTGCGGAGAACATCTTGTAAAAGATGATATTGATGAAGAAGATATTGAAAATCTGATTATTCAGCAGATTGAATTCTGTAATACAATTATTTTAAATAAAGTTGATACTGTTTCCGAAGAAGAACTTGGAAAAGTAAAAGCAATCATTAAGAAACTTCAGCCAAATGCCGTTATGATTGAAACAACTTATGGACAGGTTGATGTAGATGAAATCTTAAATACTAACCGCTTTGATTTTGAAAAATCAAGTATGTCTGCAGGATGGATTCAGGAATTAGAAGCAACAGAAGACGAAACAGAAGTTCCTGAAGAGCATGAACACGAAGATCATGATCACGACCATGAACATTGCGACCACGATCACGAACATTGCGACCACGATCATGATCATGAACATGAAGAAGGACATGGTCATCACCATGGACATCATCATCACCACCATCATCACCATGGGGAAGGTGAAGTAGAAGAATATGGTATTGGTTCTTTCGTATATTACCGCAGAAGACCTTTTGCCAAGGAAAAATTTGAAGATTGGCTTGATGAAATGCCTAAGACAATCATTCGTGCAAAGGGAATTATCTGGGCAAACGAAAACAATAATGATGCTTACATGTTTGAACAAGCCGGAAAGCAGATTAATATTACCAATGCAGGACAGTGGGTTGCCACAGCACCTCGTCGTGTTCGTCAGAAAATGATGAAAGAAGATCCGACTTTGGTAAGAGATTGGGATGAACAGATTGGTGATCGAATGATTAAGGTCGTATTTATCGGTCACGATATGGATAAAGAAGCAATTATTAAATCATTAGATGATTGTTTAGCATACTAAGAAGTAATATACCATCAACGAATTACTAAAAAACAGACTAATAAAGGCAGTTGCGAATGCAACTGCCTTAAATATTTCCTGCTTAAATTACCATTCTACGATACAGGGAACGAACAACCCCTACAACCGTACAATCATCTACAATAATCGGATCCATATTATCATTTTCCGGCTGAAGTCTGTAATGACCGTCTTCTTTATAAAATCTCTTAACTGTGACGGAATCTTCAATTAACGCCACCACAATATCTCCGTTCTTAGCATTAGACTGCTTTTCCACAATCAAATAATCATTTTCAAAGAATCCAACATTAATCATACTTTCTCCGTGAACCTTCAGAATGAAGGACTCTCCACTCGGCATAAATTCAACCGGGAGAGAGAAGTAGTCTTCAATATTTTCTACAGCTAATAATGGTTCTCCAGCTGCAACCCGGCCAACAATCGGAATGTTTGTCATTTCTCTTCTGGTTAAACCAAACTCATCATCCATAATTTCAATGGCACGTGGCTTTGTCGGGTCTCGCCGGATATATCCGTTTTCTTCCAAGGTACTCAGATGAGAGTGAACAGAAGAAGTAGATTTCAAACCCACCTTTTCACAAATTTCACGTACTGTAGGCGGATAACCTTTCTTCAGGATTTCTTCTTTAATATAGTCTAAAATCTGTTGCTGTTTCGCAGATATTTTACCAGGCATATAATATTCCTCCATTTCCGTATGTGTACCAATTAATGTACTTTCGATGTGTTAATCTTATCACAGTTAAAGAAAACATTCAATATTTTTTCGAACAAATATTCGAAAAAAGTATTGACAAACATTTGTTCGGGGTTTATGATAAGGGTACAAAAACGAACAAATGTTCACAAACATATTTTTATGGAGGTGTTATTAATGAATAGAAGATTTATTTACACAGGGAGTTTTGTTTTATTATTAATGATTGCAGTTTTTTCCGCAATTAAGTTTACGAATGTAGAAGCGAAAGGTGGAGAAGCAGTTGCTACGAAAAAATCATATGTAAGTTATGAAATTCAGCCAGGAGATACATTAATCTCCATTGCAAAAGAAAATATTAAGAATACAGATTTAACGATCGATGAATATGTTGAGGAAGTAAAAGAAAATAATCAGTTACACAATGATAAGATCATTGCAGGAAATAAAATTATTATTACAACTTACGCATATTAAATCATAAAAGGTACCCGCAAAAGATAAAAGGAATCACTACGAAGTCAGTAGTGGTTCCTTTTCGTTTTTTAATCTTCACGAAGTTTTACCGCATTACGTGCCTTTCTACGACGTTCATCTTCGATGGCTGCATAATGCTTCTTTGTAGTATTTACATCTTTATGGCCTAAAACATCAGCTACTAAATATATATCTCCGGTTTCTTTGTAAAGAGAAGTACCGTAAGTACTACGAAGTTTGTGGGGGGTAATTTTCTTTAAGTTTGTAACCAGTCCTGCGTATTTTTTTACTAAATTTTCCACAGCACGTACACCGATTCGTTTCTTTTGCAAAGATAAGAAAAGAGCATTTTCATGTCCCGTGACCGGAACGATTAGCTTACGTTCTTCAATATAGGCCAATAATGCCTTCTCCACTTCATCGCCGAAATATACGACAGTTTCGTAACCACCTTTTCGACGAATCTTAATTCCGGAATTTTTAAAATCTATATCATTGATATCGATTCCCACACATTCGGAAACACGGATTCCGGTACCTAAGAGTAGTGTAAGAAGCGCCAAATCTCTTGTTTTGGTCTTACCATGGAATTTTTGCTGGGATTTTGACAATTTATCCCCTAATTCCACTTCGTCCAGTAAAACGCTTACTTCATCGGCATCCAGCCGAACAATCTCTTTTTGGTGCAATTTGGGCATTTCTACGATAGCTGCAGGATTGTTGGTAATCTTTTCTTTTTTATAGAAGTAGCGATAGAGCGTTCGCAAACATGCCAGTTTTCGCATAATTCCACGTTCTCCGTTGGTATGTTGTTTACCATCCTCTGTAACATAATATTTTAAATAATCCAAATATTCCTCGATATCCGTTGCTGTAATCTGGTCGAGGATGGAAATCGGATAGTCACGGATTTCCTGGTTCTTTAAATCTGGATTATTTTCACGCATATAGTTAAAAAATACGGTTAAATCATACCCATATGCGATTCGGGTACGAGAAGAAGTAGTAGGTTCAATACCACGAAAAAATTCTCCCAAAAATCGTGGAAGACCTTTTTGAAGTTCTCTTAATTTTAACTCGTTATCGATGATTACCTGATCATGATAATTTTTAGGATTTGTAGCCATAGTACCTCCTAATTATTAAAACCTTTTTCCAGAACAGCTCGGAAAAAGCGCTGTTTACAATCGGGATTTTCCTGATTTAACTGACGAACTAGATTCTTGACATATTCTCGTTTCGTATGTCCATCCACTGGACAAGGATTTTTTGCAATTGGTAGTTCATATTTATTCGAAAAACCAATAACATCCATTTCCGGAACGTACATTAATGGACGAATCACTGTTAAATCCATACGGTCCAAGTAAGTAACCGGTGAGAAGCAGTGGAACCGGCCTTCATAGATTAATGATAAAAACATGGTTTCAATCATGTCATCTTTATGGTGGGCATAAGCGATTTTATTACATCCTAATTCCTTTGCAAAATCATTTAATGAACCTTTACGCATTTTTGCACAAAGAGAGCAAGGATTGGTTTCTTTTCTGGATTCAAAAACAATATCAGCAATATCTGTTTTAATAACATGATATTCCACACCTAAGTTATCACAGAATTCCTGAATTTTTGAGAAATCCTGAATTCCAAAACCTAAATCCACGGTTAATGCCACAATCTCAAAAGATTCCGGATAAAATCTCTTTAAACCGTTTAAGGCATAAAGAAGTGTAAGACTATCTTTTCCGCCGGAAATGCCGACAGCAATTTTATCGCCGGATTGAATCATATCATAGTCTGATATGGCACGGCGTACGAAACTAAATAATTTTTGTGCTTTCATAATTATATTTCCTTATTTTTTTACTATTGCTATTATAAAGCAATCAGTATTTATTGACAACTATTCGTTAAATTCAATCATTAAATTTAACGCAAAAAAGTAACGCCCTCACTCTGGTAAAGGTCGGCGTTACTTTTTAACAACTATCATAACCGGAGGCTAGCTTACACCTAGCTCTCAGTCCTCTTGTTAAGTACATTATAGTATTGAAACCAAAAAAATCAAGTAAAGAGCTGGGAAGTATTCCTTGTGTATAAATAAAGATACCAGCTTCCTGGTTCTTTATATAAATCAATTATGTTCCATTGGTAATGACAGTGATTTTAATTATTATAGCTCAGTGGAATGCTTTCTTCGAGCTAAACTATTACTTCTTTTAACTGAAAAAAGTGGTTTATGTAGCCATATGAAAGAAGGAGAGCTTCTAAAAGAATTAGTGGAAGAAGAGGATATCACTTGTGTAATGTTAACGTTGTTTGATTATTTATTGTGTTTTG